>NZ_JBDJLK010000090.1:0-21253 GCF_039673335.1 Pseudomonas sp. TWI929 | reverse complement strand
CAACGGCTATGAAACACCGGTAGCCATGGAGGAAAAGCTCAAGATAGCGGCATGAACCTTAACCGGTGTCCAAAATTACTTGACCAGTTCACCTTGTGTCGCGAAAGGGCTGCAAAGCAGCCCCAGCAATTTGTGCATCTACGCTGAAATCATGGGGCTGCTGTGCAGCCCTTTCGCGACACAAGGCCGCTCCCACAGATGACCGCGGTAGGGCTAAGGCCCTGGCTCATCCCGCTGTGCCCGCCAGTTGGCCGGCGGCATGCCGAACTGGGCGATGAACCAGCGGGTGAACGAGCTGGGCATGGAATAGCCGAGCATGTCGGCAATGCGCCCCAGCGAATAGTTGGGGTTTTCCAGGTATCGAATCACCAGGTCACGGCGCACGCTGTTGATCAAGTCCTTGAACGTTAGCCCGTTTTCTTCCAGCCGACGCTGCAGGGTGCGCACGTTCATGCCCTGGGTCTGCGCCACTTGTTCGATGGTGGCGCGGCCGATGGGCAGCAGCAGGTAGATGGTCTTGCGCAGCTCCAGTTCCAGGGAAGGTGTGCCGCTGGCTGGCAGGGTATCCAGATAGCGCCGGGCCAGGCGCGCCATGGCTTCGTTGGCCTGCGGGCTGGCGCTGTCGAGGTCGGCGGCGGGGCAGACGATACCGTTGAATTCACTGCCGAACACCAGCGTGCAGCCGAAGATGCGCCGATGAATGGCTTGGTCGGCGGGCGCCGCGTGGGTGAAGTTGGCGCTGATCGGGTGCCAGTGGGCGCCCAGCAGCGCCGCGCACAGGCGCATCATCACGCCAATCGCCAGCTCGGTAGCCTGGCGGCTGCTGGGCGCACGCTCGTAGATCACCTCTTCACGAATGACTACGGTCTTGCCCGCTTCCTCGATATGAATGGCCAGGGCGTCATTCAGCAGGTGGCGGTACTGCACGATTACCTGCAAAGCATCGCGCAGGTTGCGTTGGTGGCTAAGCAGCAGGCTGATTTCGCCGAAGTCCGACAGCTGGCGCAATTCGGCCATGCGCAGGCCGAAACTTTCGCATTTTGTGGCGCTGGCAGAGGCCTCCAGCAAGCTGATGACGCTGGCCACCGGAATACGCCGGTTAGGGTCGTCGAGCAACGCAGCGCTGAGGCCAACCTGTGCCAACAGCGCCTGCGGGTTGAGGCCCAGATGACGGGACACTTCGAGGTAGTTGGTCAAACTGGCGGCACGGACTAGGGCAGGCATTTTTATTGTTATCCATGATTGTTCAGCAAGCCTGGTGTGGCTTGCAGGTCCACTTGGTTTATAGCCTGCGTGTCATGAATTGAAAAGCAAAGCCCTGTTTAGCCCATTGTCATCAAATGAAAAGCCCCTGACGCCCAATGTGAAGCGCTCAAGGGTTGGGCTGTTTACTGTGAACCTCAAGAGCTACACCGCACACGAGGTTCACCGTGGAAAAACTGCAAACCACTGCCACCGTGCTGATCGTCCCCGGCCTGCGCGACCATGTCGCTGAACATTGGCAAACCCTGCTCGCCGGCCGCCTGGCCAAGGTGCGCAGCGTACCGCCGCTGCAGGTTGACGGCCTTTGCTGCAACGCCCGGATCGAGGCGATCCAGCGCGAGCTGGAGCAAATCGATGGCGAGGTGTTGCTGGTGGCACACAGCGCCGGCGTGTTGATGGTCGCCCATTGGGCGGCGCGCTATCAGCGGCCAATCAAGGGGGCGTTGCTGGCGGCCCCACCTGACCTGAACGCCCACTGGCCGGCGCATTACCCAAGCCCGGCCAGCCTGGCCGAGAAGGGTTGGTCGCCGTTGCCGCCAACACCGCTGCCGTTCCCCAGCATTGTCGCGGCCAGCAGCAATGACCACCTGGCCAGCTATGCCGCTTCCAGCGAACTGGCCCGGCGTTGGGGCAGCGAACTGGTAGGCCTGGGCGCTGTCGGCCACCTCAACCCTGCTTCCGGCTTCGGCCCCTGGCCGTTGGCCGAGGCCCTGATCCGCCGACTGGACACCGCAAACCTGTAACAGCGCATGGACGCCCCAGCCACGCCCGCACAAGACGGGCGGCGTAAAAAACAATAACAATACGTGGAGCTATCGTAATGCCAGAACACCGCATTCACCGTGCTGTGAAACCACAGCGCTGCCTGCTCGCCTGCGCCATCGGCCTGCTCACGCTGCCCGCCGCACAGGCATTTGAAGTCGACACCGGCAATGAAAACTGGGCCGTGCGCTTCGACAATACCGTCAAGTACAACTACGGCGTGCGTACCGAAAGTGCTGACAAGCGTATGTTGGGCACGCCCAACAGTAACGACGGCGACTACAACTTCCGCAAGGCCGGCACCAACATCACCAACCGCGTCGACCTGCTGAGCGAGCTGGATGTGGTGTACCAGGGCAACACCGGTTTCCGCGTCAGCACTGCCAGCTGGTACGACAAGGCCTACGACAACACCGGCTCGAACAGCAACCCGTTCGTCAATGGCAACGGTGACCAGTCCGGCATCAACCCCAGCCTCAATGGCCTGCCGGGTACTGGCATACCACTGGGCAGCCCGCACCTGAGCAACTACGCCCAGCGCTACTACAGCGGCCCGTCGGGCGAAGTGCTGGATGCTTTCGTGTTCATGAGCCGGGAAGTGGGCGATGAGTCGCAAGTCAGCGCCAAGCTGGGCCAGCACAACCTGTTCTGGGGTGAGACCCTGCTCAACCCGGTGCATTCGCTGAGCTACGGCCAGTCCGGCCTGGACCTGGCCAAGCTGGCCGCCTCGCCGGGCACCGAGGCCAAGGAACTGTTCGTGCCGCGCAACCAGCTGTCGACCTCGTTCCTGGTCAACAACGAACTCACCGTGGGTGCGCAGTACTTCTTCGATTGGGATGCGGCCCGCCTGCCCGAAGCCGGTACCTACTATGGCGGCTCGGATGTGGTAGGCGAGGGCGCGCAGAGCTTCCTGCTGGGTCACACCGGCACCCCGGGGCTGATCCCGGTGCGTGGCGCGCTGACCACCATCCGCCGTGGCGATGACCTGAAGCCGGGCAACAGTGGCGACTGGGGCGTCATGGCCAAGTGGTCACCGGAGTGGCTGGGCGGCACCCTGGGCTTCTACTACCGCAAAACTTCCGAGATCTTGCCGCAGGCCTGGCTCGACGCGCGCGGCATGACCGTGGCCCGTGGCCCGTTCGGCAACCCGCCAGGCAGCCGCCAAGGCGCGGTCGGCAACCTGTACAACTCGCTGCAAAGCACCACCTACCAGTTCGCCTACGCCGACAACATCGACATCTATGGCCTGAGCCTGTCCAAGGATGTGGGCGGTATCAGCGTAGGTAGTGACCTGAACATCCGCCACAACATGCCGCTGGCGAGCATCCCGGCAATCGTCAGCGCCCCTGGCCAGGGTGGCCTGGGCGGCGGCTTCGGCCTGCTGCCGGCGCGCCTGCCTAGCAGCGGGGTGATCTACGACGTGCCCAAGGATGGCGACAGCCTGAGTGCCACCGGTGACACCCTGCACTGGACCCTCAACGGCCTGATGACCATTGGCGACACGCCGTTGTTCGACTCGGCAACCCTGCTCGGCGAGCTGTTCTACAGCAACCTGCTGAAGCTCGATAGCCACAATGAGGCCTTGTACAAGGGCAAGAGCAGCTACCGCGGCATCGACAAGGCTACCCGTGACAACTGGGGCATTGCCGTCAACTTCACCCCCACCTGGTTCCAGGTGCTGCCAGGCATGGACCTGAGCATGCCGCTGTCGGTCAACGTCGGCATCGACGGCGTGTCGCCGGTGCAGGGCGGTGGTGCCGAGAACACCGGCAACTACGCGGTGGGCGTAAGCGCCGCGATCTACAACCAGTACTTCGTCGACCTCAAGTATGTCGACAGTTTCGGTGAGACCAAGGCCTGCAAGGACGGCCAGACCGACGGCAGCACCCCCAATGCCCTGGACGGCGAACAGGATTACACCTGCTACGGCGGCGGTTACGCCTCCTTCTCCGGTGGTGGTGCCACCACCGAAGACCGTGGCGCCCTGTACCTGACCGTCAAGACGACCTTCTGAGTCATGTTTCCTACAGCCTACACAGGAAGACAACCATCATGAATTTCGTACGTACCCTGCTGGCCTCGTGCCTGTCACTGGCCGCCCTGAACGCAGCCCAAGCCGCCGTTTCCCCTGACCAGGCTGCCCGCCTGGGCACCAGCCTTACCGTCATCGGTGCGGAGAAGGGTGGCAATGCCGATGGCACGATCCCGGCCTACCAAGGCGGCCTGCAGACCCCGCCGGCCGGCTACCAGAGCGGCGCCAGCATGCGCCCCGACCCGTTCGCCAGCGACAAGCCGCTGCTGGTCATCGATGGCAAGAACGCCGAGCAGTACAAGGGCCAACTGACTGCCACCACCCTGGAACTGCTCAAGCGCTACCCCAGCTACCGCGTCGACGTTTACCCGACTCACCGCAGTGTGGCGCTGCCGCAGGCGGTGCTGGACAACACCCGCAAGAACGCCACCGGCGCCAAGAGCCAGGAAGGCGGCACCGCGGTAGACAACGTGCTGCCCGGCATTCCGTTCCCCATTCCGCAGAACGGCGCCGAGGCCATGTGGAACTTCCTGCTGCGCTACCAGGGCGTGAGCATGACTGCCAAGTACGACTCGTGGAACGTCGATGCTGCCGGCAAGCCGTCGCTGTCGACCACTGGCCAGGCCAACATCAGCTACCCGATCTACGAAGACATGAGCAAGCCGATCGGTGCCAAGGACACCTACTACCAGATGAAGCTGGTGTACACCGGGCCTGCACGCCGCGCTGGCGAAGCGATGATGCTGCGCGATGCTGCCAACCCGTTGGTGCAGCCACGCAACGCCTGGCAATACCTACCAGGGCAGCGCCGGGTCAAGCTGGCCCCGAACCTGGCCTACGACACGCCTAACCCGGGTACGTCCGGCTCGGGTACCTACGATGACGTGTTCGTCTTCAACGGTGCATTGGACCGCTACGACTGGACCTTGGTTGGCAAGCAGGAAATGTACGTGCCGTACAACACCTACCAGCTCACCTACAACACCAACGTCAAGCAGGTGATCACCCCTAACCACCTGGCGCCGCAGTTCGTGCGCTGGGAGAAGCACCGCGTGTGGGTAGTGGAAGGCAAGCTCAAGGACGGCGCACGTCACATTTACCACAAGCGCCGCTTCTACCTCGACGAAGACAGCTGGATCGCTTTGGCTTCGGACCAGTACGACGCGCGTGGCCAGCTGTACCGTGGCTCGTTCGCCTTCCTCACCCAGAGCTACGACAAGCAGACCCCGGACGCCACGCCGTTCATGATCTATGACCTGATCGGCGGCACCTACAACCTC
The DNA here is from genome assembly GCF_039673335.1 of Pseudomonas sp. TWI929. Lineage (NCBI taxonomy): Bacteria > Pseudomonadati > Pseudomonadota > Gammaproteobacteria > Pseudomonadales > Pseudomonadaceae > Pseudomonas > Pseudomonas sp. TWI929. The sequence continues at coordinate 15,916 of NZ_JBDJLK010000090.1, read as the reverse complement.
AACGGCGTGGTTGGAGCCTACGGCGGCATCCGCTACATCGACCCACTGTCGAAAACCCAGTGGTCGCCCGAGTCGCTGGCCGGCAACGGCATTCGCTAAACGCACGGAGCAGAGCCAATGTCTGTCTTCAAACTATGCAGCGTGGTGATGCTGGCCCTGGCCGCGCTGCATGGCGCGGCCCAGGCGGCGCCTTTCACCGACGTGCTGGATGTGCCCGCAATGCCCAGCACCCTGGCCAGCAGCAGCGCCCTGCGCGATGTGACCCTGGCCGGGCAACGCCTGGTCGCGGTGGGCCCACGCGGGCACATCCTGTATTCCGATGACCACGGCGCACACTGGCAGCAAGCCCAGGTGCCAGTCAGCGCCGACCTGAATGCCGTGAGTTTCGCCACGCCCGAACTGGGCTGGGCGGTCGGTCATGATGGTGTGGTACTGCACAGCCGCGACGGCGGCGTGCACTGGCAGAAGCAGCTTGATGGCCGCCTGCTGGCTGAGCAACTGCCGGGCGCGAGCAATGACAACGCCCTGCTTGATGTGTGGTTCAGCGATGCCCGCCAAGGTTACGCGGTGGGCGTGTTCAACCTGCTGTTGCGCACGGTCGATGGCGGCGAGCACTGGCAGCCCTGGCTGGACCATAGCGACAACCCGCAAGGCTTGCACCTGACCAGCCTGGCTGCGGTGGGTGATGAGCTGTACATCACCGGCGAGCAAGGCCTGCTGCTGAAGTGGAACGGCGAGCGCTTCAGCCGCGTCGAAACGCCTTATGCCGGCACCCTGTTCGGCGCCGTTGGCAAGCCTGGCGTGTTGCTGGTGTACGGCCTGCGCGGGCATGCCTACCGCAGTACCGACGGTGGCCAGCAATGGCAGCCAGTCAGTACTGGCGTGAACACCAGCCTGACCGCCGCTGGCATCGACCGCGACGGGCAGCTGTGGCTGGCCAGCCAGGCCGGCGACTTGCTGCTCAGCCGAGATGACGGCGCCAGCTTCAGCCCGGTAGCGCAAACCGCCCGTGGCCCGGTCACCGCACTCGCCACCGATGCCGGCAACGGCCTGGTGCTGGTGGGCGAGCGGGGCGTACGCAACCAGGCCGGCAACCCCACGCTGCACCCATAACAAGAGAAGACCCTGATGGCCGCTACCCGCCAAGATACCCTTCCGGTAATCCGCAATCTTGCTGACTTCGACCCGCGCTCGGGCAACAGCCTGGAGCGCCTGGTGTTCAACCACCGCCTGCCGTTCCTGTTGTGCATGCTGCTGGCGACCCTGGTGCTGGGCTTCATGGCCCTGACCCGCCTGGAACTGCGCCCCAGCTTCGACAAGATGCTGCCGCAGAGCCACCCCTACATCCAGAACTACCTGGAAAACCGGCCCTCGCTGCGTGGCCTGGGCAACGCGGTGCGAGTGGTGGTGGAAAACACCCAGGGCGACATCTTCGATCCGGGTTACCTGCAGACCCTGCGCCACATCAACGACGAGCTGTTCCTCAGCCAGGGCGTGGACCGGGCCTGGGTGAAGTCGCTGTGGAGCCCGGCAGTGCGCTGGACCGAGGTCACCGAGGAGGGCTTCCAGGGTGGCCCGGTGATGCCTGACGGCTACCAGGGCGCGGCGGGCGATATCGAACAGCTACGGCAGAACATCGAGCGTGCCAACATCGTCGGTAGCCTGGTGGCGCGCGACTTCAAGTCGAGCATGCTGATCGTGCCGCTGCTTGACCAGGATTCGGCCACCGGCAAAGGCCTGGACTACCACGCCTTCTCGCAGAAGCTCGAAGAATTGCGCAGCCAGTACCAGGCCAGCGGCCAGGACCGCATCCATGTGATCGGCTTTGCCAAGCTGATGGGCGACCTGATCGACGGCTTGATCGAGGTGATGGCGTTCTTCGCCTTGGCAGTGCTGACCAGCCTGGTGATCATCTACTGCTATACCCGCTGTGTGCGCAGTACCTTGCTGGTGGTGCTGTGTTCGCTGACTGCGGTGGTGTGGCAGCTGGGCATCGTCGCCTGGCTGGGTTATGCCATCGACCCGTATTCGATCCTGGTGCCGTTCCTGATCTTCGCCATTGGCGTGTCGCACGCGGCGCAGAAGATGAACGGCATCCTCCAGGATATCGGCCGCGGTACCCATCGGCAGATTGCCGCACGCTACACCTTCCGCCGCCTGTTCGTGGCCGGGGTAACCGCGTTGCTGGCCGATGCAGTTGGCTTTGCCGTGCTGATGCTGATCGACATCCCGGTGATCCAGGATTTGGCGATTACCGCCAGCATTGGTGTGGCGGTGCTGATCTTCACCTCACTGCTGCTGATGCCGGTGGCACTGTCGTATGTCGGGGTAGGCCGCAAGGCAGCCGAGCGAGCCCTGTATATCGATGCCCGCGCCGCTCAGCACCGTGGTTTCGGCCGGCTGTGGGACTTGCTCGACCGTTTCACCGAACGCAAATGGGCCAGCGCCGCACTGCTGGTTGCCCTGGCCCTGACCGCTGTCGGCATCTGGGGTAGCCTGCAGCTGAAAATCGGCGACCTCGACAGCGGTGCCCCCGAGCTGCGCGCGGATTCGCGCTACAACCTCGACAATGCCTACATCACCCAGCATTACGCGCTGTCCAGCGACACCTTCGCGGTGATGGTCAAGACCGCGCCGGAAGGTTGCCTGCAGTACCAGACGCTGGTCCTCGCCGATCGCCTGGCCTGGGAGCTGCAGCAACTGCCGGGTGTGCAGACCACCGTGTCGTTGGCCAACGCCGTGCGCCAGATCACGGCCGGCACTTACGAAGGCAACCCGCGCCTGAACAGCCTGCAACGCAACCAGGACGTGCTCAACTACGCCGCCCAGCAGGCCTCGGTCAACGCCCCGGAGCTGTTCAACAACGATTGCTCGCTGATGCCGGTGATCGCTTACCTCAAGGACCACCGCGCCGACACCTTGGCCCAGGTGGCCGCGGTGGCCGAGCAGTTCGCCCAAGCCAACAGCAGCGCCGAGCATCAGTTTTTGCTGGCTGCTGGCAGCGCCGGTATCGAAGCGGCCACCAACGTCGTGGTCCGCGAGGCCAACCACCGCATGCTGTTGCTGGTGTACCTGGCGGTCACGCTGTTCTGCCTGGTCACCTTCCGCAGCTGGCGCGCCACGCTGGTGGCGATCCTGCCGCTGATGCTCACTTCGGTGCTGTGCGAGGCGCTGATGGTGGCCATGGGCATTGGCGTAAAGGTCGCCACGTTGCCGGTCATCGCCCTGGGCGTCGGCATTGGCGTGGACTACGCGCTGTACCTGCTTAGCGTGCAGCTGCACTACCAGCGCGCCGGGCTGAGCCTGGCCCAGGCCTACCAGAAGGCGGTGGCCTTTACTGGCCGGGTGGTGGGGCTGGTCGGCATTACCCTGGCGGCCGGTGTGGTTGGCTGGGCCTGGTCGCCGATCAAGTTCCAGGCCGACATGGGCCTGCTGCTGACCTTCATGTTCCTGTGGAACATGCTCGGCGCGCTGGTGCTGATCCCGGCACTGTCGCACTTCCTCCTGCGTGGCCAGGGCGTCCCGGCAGCTGCCGAAACCCAGGCCGCAGCGCATTCGCAAACCCAAGAAACCGAGTGTTCGCCTCATGTCTGATTACCTTCCGCCACTGCGCGACATGGATTTTCTGTTCAACGATGTATTCGACATCCCGGCCTGGTGGGCGCAAACGCCCGCCCTGGCCGAGCTGGTCGACGCCGACACCGCCCGGGCCGTGCTGGAACAGGCCGGGAAGTTGATCGCCGAGGTAGTGGCGCCGCTCAACCGCAGCGGCGACGAGCAGGGCTGCCAGTGGGAAGCTGGCCAGGTACGTACCCCCGACGGCTTCGCCGACGCCTACCGGGCATTCGCCGCTGACGGCTGGGTTGGCGTGGCTGGCGCCCAGGAATACGGTGGCATGGGCATGCCGAAGGTGATCGGCGCCCAGCTTGAAGAAATGCTCAACGCCGCCAACCTGTCGTTTGGCCTGTATCCGATGCTTACTGCCGGGGCCTGCCTGTCGCTGCTCAACCATGCCAGCGAGCCATTGAAGGCCCTGTACCTGCCGCCGATGTACCAGGGCCGCTGGACCGGCTCGATGTGCCTGACCGAGCCACATGCCGGCACCGACCTGGGCCTGATCCGCACCCGCGCCGAGCCGGTTGCCGATGGCCGCTACCGCATCAGCGGCACCAAGATCTTCATCACCGGCGGTGAGCAGGACCTGACCGAGAACATCATCCACCTGGTGTTGGCGCGGCTGCCGGATGCACCGGCCGGGCCCAAGGGCATCTCGCTGTTCCTGGTGCCCAAGGTTCTGGTCGATGCTGACGGCATGCTGGGCGAGGCCAACGCAGTCAGCTGCGGCTCGATCGAACACAAGATGGGTATCAAGGCTTCGGCCACCTGCGTGATGAACTTTGATGGCGCCCTCGGCTATCTGGTCGGTGAGCCGAACAAGGGCCTCAACGCCATGTTCACCATGATGAACTACGAACGCCTGGGTGTAGGTATTCAGGGCCTGGCCCTGGGTGAGCGCTCCTACCAGGGGGCCATCGCCTATGCCTGTGACCGCCTGCAAGGGCGCGCACCGGCTGGCGCCGAAGCACCCGCGCAAAGTGCCGACCCGATCATCGTCCACCCGGATGTGCGGCGCATGCTGCTGACCATGAAAGCGCTGAACGAGGGCGGGCGGGCATTTTCCACCTACGTGGCGTTGCAGCTGGACCTGGCCAAGTACAGTGAAGACCCAGCCATGCGCGCCCAGGCCGAGGCCAAGGTAGCGTTGCTCACGCCGGTGGCCAAGGCCTTCCTCACCGACATGGGGCTGGAAACCACGCTGCACGGCCAACAAGTGCTGGGCGGCCATGGCTACATCCGCGAATGGGGCCAGGAGCAGTTGATCCGCGACTGCCGTATCACCCAGATCTATGAAGGCACCAACGGCATTCAGGCCCTCGACCTGGTGGGGCGCAAACTGTTTGCTGATGGTGGCAAGGCCTATCGCAGCGTGGCCAACGAAATTGCCGCCTTTGCCGAGGCGCTGCCAGTAGAGAGCGCTGAGTTCAGCGCGCCATTGCTGGCTGCCATGCGCAACCTCGACGAGCTGACCGCCTGGTTGCTCGACCGGGCCCAGGGCAACCCGCGCGAGCTTGGCGCGGCAGCGGTGGAGTACCTGCAGGTGTTTGGTTACACCCTCTACGCCTACCTGTGGGCACGCATGGCCGTGGTGTGCCAGGGCCATGCGGCCCCCGAGCCGTTCCACCTGAGCAAGCTGGGCACCGCGCGGTTCTACTTTGCCCGCCTGCTGCCACGCATTCATTCGCTGAGCGCCAGCGTCAAGGCCGGTTGCGACAGCCTGTACCTGCTCGAGGCCGGGCAACTGTGAAGGACACCCGCATGACTACCACCCGCTTAATGCCCGCAGCCGAGCAGGCCTATGCCTACCCGCTGCTGATCAAGCGCCTGCTGCTGTCGGGCGTGCGCTACCAGCCCAACCAGGAAATCGTCTACGCCGACAAGCTGCGCTACACCTATACCACGTTGCTTGAACGCATCCAGCGGCTGGCCAATGTGCTGACCGCTGCGGGTGTAAAGCCTGGCGACACCGTGGCCTTGCTCGACTGGGACAGCCACCGTGCACTGGAGTGCTTCTTTGCCGTGCCGATGCTGGGCGCGGTGCTGCATACGGTGAACGTGCGGTTGTCCACTGAGCAGGTGCGCTACACCATGAACCATGCCGAAGACCGGCTGGTGCTGGTGCATGACGACTTCCTGCCGTTGATGGCTCAGTTGCAGGCCGACCTGCCAACCGTCGAGGGCTTTATCCGCCTCAGCGACGGCGGCCCCGAACCGCAGGGCCTGCCGTTGCTGGGCGAGTACGAAGGGCTGCTGGCGGCCGCCGAGCGGAAATTCGACTTTGCCGATTTTGACGAGCACTCGCTGGCGACGCTGTTCTACACCAGCGGTACCACCGGCAACCCCAAGGGCGTGTATTTCAGTCACCGCCAGCTGGTGCTGCATACCCTGGTCGAGCAGGGCACCCTGGCCGCGTGCGGCGAGGTGCCGCTGCTGCGCACGGGCGACGTGTACATGCCCATTACGCCCATGTTCCATGTGCATGCCTGGGGCGTGCCCTATGTGGCCACGGCACTGGGCATCAAACAGGTCTACCCTGGGCGCTACGAACCCAACCGGCTGGTGCGCCTGTTCCGCGACGAGGGGGTGACCTTTTCCCATTGCGTGCCCACGGTGCTGCAGATGATGCTCGACAGCGAAGAAGGCCGGCGCACCGACCTTACCGGCTGGAAAATGCTGCTGGGCGGCAGCGCCCTGACCCTGGGCCTGGCCCAGCGTGCCAGCGAGCGTGGCATCAGCGTGCATTGCGGCTACGGCATGTCGGAAAGCTGCCCGCTGCTCAGCATCACCCACCTGAGCGCCGACCTGTTGGCGTTGCCCATGGCGCAGCAGCTGCCGCTGCGTATCGACGCCGGCGTGCCGATTGCACTGGTAGACCTGCGCATCGTCGATGCCGAGGGCCTGGAAGTGCCACACGATGGCGAAAGCCTGGGCGAAATCGTGGTGCGTGCACCCTGGCTGACCCAAGGCTACCTGAACGAACCGGAGCAGGGCGCCGCGTTGTGGCAGGGGGGCTGGCTGCACACCGGCGACCTGGCTTGCATCGACTCGAAGGGTGTGGTGCGCATTCGTGACCGGATCAAGGATGTGATCAAGACCGGTGGCGAGTGGATCAGTTCGGTGGCGCTGGAAAACCTGATCAGCCAGCACCCGTCCGTCGCCTCGGTGGCAGTGATCGGCATTCCTGATCCACAGTGGGGAGAGCAACCCTTGGCTTTGGTGGTCTGCTGCGACGGCATGCAGTTGGACCAAACGGAATTGGCCAGGCACCTGCAGCCGTATGTCGACAGCGGGCACCTGAACAAATGGGCGATACCCCGGCAGCTACGCTGTGTGGCAGAAATCCCGAAAACCAGTGTCGGCAAGATCGACAAGAAACGCATCCGCCAAGGAGTCTGCCTGGAAGAGGGCGCCGTAGTGAGTTAGTTTTTGCATAGCCTCGGGCTCGGTGGCCGCTGTGTGTAATGTCTATGTAAAATAGTCACTTACGGATACATGAACCGGTAACATGACTGGCTCTGTACAATCCAAAAGATGTCTTTGATGAACACACTTCCGTCGCAGCCGAGTGCTGAACGCGGGGCGTTCTCCAGTTTTGAGGCGTGTCGCAATACCCAGCAGGGCCCCGTGGTGATTCTTGCCTCGGGTGCCTCTGCCAAAAATTTCCCGTTGAGCGAGTTCGCGCACTTGCCCATCATCGCCATGAACGGTTCGGTTGCCATGACCGCCGAACATGGCATCAAACCTTTCTTCTACGTGTGCACCGACAAAAGCTTCCGCCTGCAACAGCCGGCACTGTTCGCCACCGCACTTGGCGATAGCCAACGCCTGGCGCTGTGGGCCGAGCAGTATGAGGGGGCAGCTGTGCCGGCCAGCACCGAGTGTTATACCTTGCACAAGGCTGACACCCCGGGCCTGCTGGATGTTTTACGCGGTCACAGTGATAGCTGGGTGTGCAACAGTTCGCTGTGGAGCAAACGAGCACGCTCGATCGCCTTCAGCAAGAATTTGGGCCAGGGTTTCTTCGATGCCCGTACGGTGGCGTACGTGGCCCTGCAACTTGCCTATCACCTGGGCTTTGAGCAGGTATTGCTGGTAGGGGTAGACCTGGACCAGACCGTTGGGCGTTTCTATGAAAGCGGCGAGGGTCAGCAATCGCCGTGCGGGCTCGACCAGCATTGGGAAAGCCGTATCCTGCCGTCACTCACGCTGATGGCCAGGGAGGTTATCAACGATCACTTCCATGTCTACAACCTGTCGGTAACCTCGCGTATTCCGGCCGAGCTGATCCCCAAGGTCAGCCTCGACGAAGCGCGGCGTATTGCTGGCTGCGCGATTACCTGAGCAAGAAAGCGGGTGCGTGCAGGGCTGTGGATGCGTACAGTACGTTGATCACAACCAGGCAGGGGCCCGCTTATGTCCAGCGCATTCACTTTCATGCAGTCGCCCGTCGGCACCTTGACCCTGGTGGCCCGTGGCGAGCGGCTGGCCGCAGTGCTGTGGGAGGAGGAGCGGGAAAACCGCGTGCGCCTTGGCGCCCTGCACCGCGACGACCGCTGCCCGGTACTGCTGGAAACCGCGCGCCAGCTCGGCGAATACTTTGCCGGCAAACGCCAGCAATTTGAGCTGGAGCTGGATTTTGCCGGCACTGAATTTCAGCGCCAGGTGTGGGCCGCGTTGCTGGCGATACCCTTTGGCGAAACCCGCAGCTATGGCGACATCGCCCGGCAGCTTGGCAACCCCAGCGCGGTGCGGGCGGTTGGCGCTGCCAATGGCCGCAACCCGATCTCGATCATCGCCCCGTGCCACCGGGTTATTGGTGCATCAGGCAGCCTGACCGGCTTTGCCGGCGGCCTGGCGGCCAAGCAGTACCTGCTGGCACTGGAGGGCCGGCAAAGCCTTGCACTGGACCTTTAAGGCGCCAGCAACCGGATCATGCGGGGTGTGGGGCCAACGGCAGTGCCAAGGCGCTGAGCTTGCTGGTGTCCAGCAAGATCAGCCCTTCGCTGTGTTCGTCCAGGCTGGCCAGCAAGCGCCCCTGGTTGTCCCAGGCTGCAGAGCCGCCGGCGCCGATGAAGGTGTCGGCCGGCCCCACGCAGTTGGCCATCAACACCGGCATGCCCAGCTCGCGCGCGACCTCAGGGTAATGCACGTAACCTTCGCGAATGCCTTTGGCGGTTTTCGCCACGCTGACCAGGTACAGGTCGGCGCCGTGCTCGCGTGCTGCGGCCGCGTGCGCCATGAACATTGATTCGTAGCAGATTGCCGGTGCCAGCCGATGTGCCCCTACCCGCAGCAATAGTGCCTGATCGCCTGGGGTGAAGTAAGGCAGCTCGTCGTCATGCAGGCGCCGCTTGGCGTAGGCCTGGCGCGGTGCCCCGGGGCTGAAAATCGGCATGCCGATGCGAATGCCGTCGGGTGTCGGCAACGGCAGGCCCACGGCCACGGTGATGCCAAACCGCTCGCAGGCTGCCTGCAGCGGGTCCAGCCGGGTGGAAGTGACCGGCAGGGCGGCCTGGCGCGCCAGGCTGGGCTCGTAGCCGGTCAGCGACAATTCGGGGAACAGCACCAGCTCGGCGCCAAGGGCTGCAGCCTGCTCGATGCAGGCCAGGTGTCGCTGGAGGTTGCCTGGCAAATCGCCCTTGAGCGACGCCAGTTGTACGGCGCACAGTTTCATGAAAAACCTTCCCTGGTACAGGTTGAAGGGCCGAGCATACTATCGGCCGCAACGCCGGTACCAGCGCAGGGTTGTTCAGGAAGGCGTGTGCACGGCGAAACGTTGGCGGAACCAGTCGTTGAGCATGGCCTTTTCGGCATACAGGCGGTCGCTGCTGCTGGTGACCCGGCCTGGGCGGCTGAGGTACATCTTGTCGCTGACCCGTTCCTGGGCTTGCTGGTCAGGTTTGCCTGGCTGGCTGAGGGTGTAGCTGAGGTCGATGGTCGGCCAGGTGATATCGCGCATGAAACGTACATCGTAGGCCTGGCTGTGCCAGGGCTCGAAGCGCCCGGCCAGGTCGATGTCGCGGATGTCGATGACCAGTTGCTGGCCCGGTTGCAGGTAACGCTGGCCGAGCTTCTGCAGGTACTGGGAAAGGGTTTTCATCACATAGGCGTCGGCGCCACGCTCGTAACCGTGGCTGTCGAGGCTGGCATCACGGAATTTTTCCGGGTGGTCGAAACGCACCTCGACCTGCGCGGCCGGGGCACCTTGTGCCATGCTGTTCATTGACAGCGCCATGAGCACGGCACACACGAGGGCGGTACGCATGTTGCACCTCCGGGGTGGATTGCGTGTGCCTTCATTTTACCCCTGCCGTGGTGGCGCCAGCAGAGGAAGATTGTAATGGGACGGTTTCGGCGTCTAATGGCCAATCTGCGCGGGCGGGACTTGGCGGTGGGCGATATCCATGGTCACTTCCAGCGCCTGCAGCAATGTCTGGATGCGGTGGGGTTCGACCCGGCGGTGGACCGCCTGTTCAGCGTGGGTGACCTGGTCGACCGCGGGCCGGACAGTGGGGCGGCGCTGGAATGGCTGAAGCAGCCCTGGTTCCATGCCGTGCAAGGTAATCATGAGGCCCTGGCGATTACCCGCGTACGTGGCGGGCGGCTCGATCTGGACATGTACCGCGCCGCCGGGGGCGGCTGGTTTCTTGACCTGCCGCGGGCCGAGCAACTGCGTTTCGTCGCGCGCTTCGAGCAGCTGCCGATTGCGATAGAGGTTGAAAGTGCGGCAGGGCTGGTAGGCCTGCTTCATGCCGACAGCCCGTTTGCCGATTGGGCAGTATTGAGGACCTGGCTGGAACTGGATGACGACCCCGAAGTACGGGAAGTGTGCCAGTGGTCACGGCGGCGGTTGAAGGTAGGCGATACCCAACCGGTGCAGGGCCTGCGTGCCTTGCTGGTCGGCCACACGCCGGTGCTGGAGGCCAAGCTGTTGGGCAACGTCTGGCACCTGGACACGGGCGGCTGGGCCAGTGGCCATTTCACCTTGATGGACATGCGCACCCTGCAACTGGTCAGCCCCGCGCCAGGTGCAGCAACAATGCCGCGGCCAATACCACCAGCATGACCCCCGAGGCCCGCTCCAGCCATGGCAGGCTGCGGGCAAAACGCCGCAGTACCCGCTGGTTGCCGATGGCTACGGCGACCAGCAGGTCCCACAGCAGCACGATACTGAACATCCACAGGGCGTAGGCCGCTTTCCAGCCGGTGCTGGCGCTGGCGACCATGCTTGCCAGGCTGGCGTAGAACAGCGCGTTCTTGGGGTTGAGGATGCCAGACACAAAGCCCATGCCCAAACTCCGCCACCAGCCTTGTAGCGCCTGGTTGCCAGCGATTGCACCCAGGCTGCTTTGCCCGGCATGACGCAGGAACAGTACGCCGATGTACAGCAGGTAGCCGGCGCCGGCCAGCTGCAGGGTGGTAAACAGCAGGCTGCCCTCCCGCAGCACCGACAGGCCGGTGAAGGCCATGGCAATGAACGCGCCATTGGCCAGGGCGATACCCAGGCAGGCGCCGCTGGCGAGCCGCCAGCCGCCATTGATCGAGGTGCGAGCGACCAGGAAGAAATCCGGGCCGGGTGAAAGCAGGGCGAGGAAGTGGGCGAGGGCGATGATCAGGAACTGTTGCATGGGGCGGGGCTGCTCTGCGGGAAAAATCGCAGTCTGCTGCCGAACCGGTCAGGCGTATTGAAGAATATTGCAAATCCCAAAAGCGGTCTCTGTAGGAGCGCGCAGGTCTTCAGTCTCCTCGATAGTGCCCCGGCGTCACCCCCACATGGGCCTTGAACACCCGCTGGAAATGGCTCTGGTCGGCAAACCCGAGTTGATAGGCGACCTCCGCCAACGTCCGCCCTTCACCCAGCAGCTGCCGGCCACGGTTGACACGGGCGTTGAGCAGGTAGGCATGCGGCGTAAACCCGGTAGCGGCACGAAATGCGCGGATCAACTGATAGCGCCCAAGCCCAGCCTCCCGCGCCAGTACCTCCAGGCTCAACTGCGCCGGGTCCTGGCCTTCGACCCGCGCGATCAGCCCGCTCAAGGCCGTCGCCGGCAAAGCCGGTGCCGCCGCCAGTGACGGCTGCGCGGAAAAGTCCAGGTCCCCCAGAAAGGCCATCAGCGCCGCATCCTTCTCACTGTTGCTGGCACTGGAAAACAGCACGTTGTTCAGCTCGCATAACTGCGCATACACCAGTGGCTCCCGGCAGATACGCGCCGGCTCGCCAGCCTGCGCGCCGCCCAGCCCTGACTCCTGGCGCAGCTGCGCCAGCCAGTTGGCATCCACATGCAGCATCTGGTAGCTCCACGCCTGCCCAGGCTCGGGGTTGCAGGCATGCACGCGGCGGGCGGGGACCAGCACCAGCGTGCCAGGCGTCAGGCATTCCTGGCCGTTGCCAGCGCCGGTGAAGTGACTGACGCCAGCATCCACCGCACCGATGGAAAAGGTCGGGTGGCTGTGGGCCTTGTAGCAGGCCCGGCTATGGCAGGCGCGGCGGCTTTCGACATGTGGCAGGGCCGGGTCGCGCCACAGCGCGGCGTGGGAACGGGGCATCACGGGGTCCTCGGTAGCTGCGCCAGACTAACAGGTGCCGAGTACCCGTACAGTTTTTATCGCTGGCTGTAACTTGACTGCATGCCCCGTCACCCGCCGAAATAGACGCCTGTAGTCATAGGAAAACAACAATGGACCTTTCAAGCCTGCTGCTTTTCATCCCCGCCTGCTTCGCCCTGAACATGGCGCCGGGGCCAAACAACCTGCTGTCGCTGCACAACGCCAGCCGCTATGGCCTGCGCACGGCCTGCGTAGCCGGCGGCGGGCGTATCCTGGCCTTCAGCGGCATGATCGCTCTGGCGGCCATGGGCCTGGCCGTGGTGCTGCACACCAGCGAATACCTGTTCCTGGCCATCAAGGTGGTGGGCGCGGCGTACCTGTTCTACATCGCCTGGCAGCTGTGGCGCGCACCGGTGGGTGAGGCGGTGGTGGCTACCGACCACCCGCGTGGCACCTGGCGCCTGGCGCGCCAGGAGTTCTGGGTGGCGGCCGGCAACCCCAAGGCCATCCTGATCTTCACCGCGTTCCTGCCGCAGTTCGTCTCGGTCGGCAGCGCCACGCCGGTGAGTGAGCAGTTCCTCTGGCTGGGGGTGTTGTTCCTTCTGCTGGAATGGGCGGCGATTGCCATCTATTCAGGCCTGGGTGCCTACATGCAGCGCTGGTTCAGCCAGCCTGGCCCACGCCGTATGTTCAACCGGGTCAGCGCCTCCCTGCTGGGCTGCGCCGGCCTCGGTCTGCTGGCTGCACGCCGCTAGAACTGCCAGCGTACACCCAGGTTAACGCCGCTGGCTTCCTGCTGGCGGCTGTCCAGGTTGGCGGTGTACTGCACGCCGCCATGCAGGCTCAGCGCTTCGTTGACTTGCACTACCACGCCGCTTTCCAGTTGCACTGAGGTATATCGGTAGTCGGTCTTGATCTTGTCCACGCTATCGAAGGTCAAGGTGTCGCGGCCACCGTCGCCGTGCCACAAGTTGACCTGCGCATAGGGCTGTAACAGGCGCTTGCTGCTGCCCGTGAATGCACCCTCCAGGCGTACCCCCAGTCGGCCGGTCAGCTCGACCTGGGCGTCGTAACTGACGTGCGAGACGCTGTCGTTGGCACTGTCGAGCGAGACCTTTTGCGCGATCAGCTGGGCTTGCGGTTCCAGGGTCCAGCGCTCGGACAGGGCGAAGGGGTAGCCGGCTTCCAGCGAAGCCGTCCAGGCGTGGCCGTCGATGTTCAGCTTGTCGCCACGGTCGGAGCGGGCACGGCCATCAAGGCTGGTGTATTGCAATACGGTATCCAGGTAGACGCCTTGTGGGCCGACCAACGTCCAGTAAGTGCCGACACTGTCGCCATCGAGCCGCAAGTCACCAACACTGCGGTCTTCCACGGCCAGTGCGAAACCTTTGACGTCGGCCTCCAGGCGGCTATGGCTGACGTATATTCCGACATGCTGACGGTAACCGTTTTCGCCAACCTTGGCGTACAGGTCTTGGCCCACCTTGAAGCCGTACAGGTCGCCATCCAGGCTTGGGCTCACCGTGCCGCTCCATTGCTGGCGCAGGGCGCCGCCATAGGCCTGGCCCCAACTGGCGGGCAGGGCACCTTCACCTTTGAGCAACTGCTGCTCACCCTGGCGCTGGTGGAATGTGCCCAGTGCCTGGCGGGCGATAATCGCAGCGCCGCGTGGCGCTGCGGCATACACCGGGACTTCCGGGCGATACAGCGGCAGGCTTTCACCTTGCACCGGTGCTGGCAGGTCTACCTGGCCGGGTGCCGGGGCGGCGACCGGTGGGGTGACAGCCGGGGCGATCACGGGGGGCTCGGCCGGCTCCGTTGGCTGGGTCGGCTCACCTGGCTGCGTTGGTTGTGTCGGCTCTTCGGGTTGCGGCACAGGTGCCGGAGCGGGTGGCGCGACCAAGGTCGAGCGCAGGTACCAGCTGTTTTCACTGCCCGCAGTCACGCCCCCTTTGAACAGTCGGTAGTCGTAGGCACCGGCCGATAGCTTCTGGGTCTGGACGAAAGCGGTGGCAGTGCTGGTCGCGCCGTCACGCGCCTCGACGACCTGGATGCCGTTTTGCGCAGTTGCCGCACCCACACCGTTGAGGTTGTTGATGAGTAATTGGGTGGAGCCGCCGATGGCACCACGGCTGACCACCAGGCGGTCGGAGGCGGCGCCATCGCTGGCCAGCACGCTGTTCAGGCGCAGGGTGCCGTTGTTGCCGGCGTAATCGCCCTGGATGTTCAGGCGGCCCTTGGCATCGTTGCCTTGGCTCAGGTCGATGGTGCCGGCGTTTTCAACCGAAGCCTTGCTGCCAGCCTGGGTACTTACAATGTTGCCTTGGCGGCTGATGAGCGTGCTGGTGGGATCAATGTGCAAGGTCCCTGTACCCGTGGCGGCGATCACCCGTGGCTGGCTGGCGCCCAGGTCACCCAGGCTCAAGGTGTCGTCGAGGGTGAACTGGCTGCCCTTGTTCAACCTGATGTTCTCCCAGTTGACGTACAACGCCCCCTTGCCGACCTGGCTCTGCTCGAACGTCAGCGTGTCGGTACCGGTACCGCCGTCAAGGGTGACTGTCGAATTGCCGAGGTCGAGTGTGCGGACAGTGGCCGTGTCATTGTCATTGCCCATGTCGACCTTCTTGCCGATCTGGCCGCCTGTCCAGGTGAAAACATCGTTATCGTTACCCGCACGTATTTCGCCTTTGAGCGCGCCGCCGCTGATGGTTATCTTGTCAACGCCGCTACTGGTACTGATATCACCGCCGATGGTACCGCCAGTCATGATGATCGTGTCGTTGCCAAGCCCACTGACAACGTTGCCAATAACGGTAGTATCGACCCCGAGCCCCTGAGACATTTCCAGGAAGTTGTCAGCGAGTTTGAGGTCTATTCGGCCAATGCTGCCGCCCTTGAACCAGGCCGTGTCACCATCTTCAAAGGCACCCGTGATGGTGCCCCCGGTCATTTCGAACTCGTCCATGTCGCCGCCTTGGTTCAACGACCCTAGCGTGCCGCCATACATGGTGAACGTGTCTTGGCCATTGCCTTGTTGCAATGACTGCACCGTACCGCCGCTGATGGTGAACTGGTCAGCAGCTGAAGTCTGCACAGTGGCGCCCAGTTTCTCACCCGGTGAAACCGTCAGGGCTTGCCCATGCGACAGCAAAGGCAAGGTCAGCAGGGGAAATGCAACAGGCAGCAGCAAGCGGGGGCAACGCATAGGCAGGTCTCCGTGTCCATTGAAGGGACCACTACCTGAAGCGTCGCCAGCGCGACGGCTTCGGCCCTGCCTGTGTTGTATGTATTGTGCGGTGAGGGGACAACTGGCAAAAATGCCAGGTGACCCGTGGCGATCAGTCGCGGTAGAAGGTTTGCACCAGGTGATAGCCGAACTTGCTCTTGACCGGCCCGTGTACCACGCGCAGGGGCTTCTTGAATATCACCTGGTCGATGGCGCCGACCATCTGCCCTGGGCGGATCTCGCCCAGGTCGCCGCCGCGCTTGCCCGAGGGGCAGGTGGAGAACTTTTTCGCCAGTACGTCGAAAGCTTCGCCGTTGGCGATGCGCTGCTTGAGCTTTTCGGCTTCGTCAGCGGTCTTGACCAGGATGTGGCGGGCTTGGGCTTTCATGGGGGTACCTGTGCTTCGGGGGGCAAAAAAGGGCGCATTATGCCTGATCGAATCGGATTGAGGCCATTTGTGGGAGCGGCCTTGCGTCGCGAAAGGGCTGCAAAGCAGCCCCAGGAATTCAGCGCAGATGTATAAAT
>NZ_JBDJLK010000089.1:0-21459 GCF_039673335.1 Pseudomonas sp. TWI929 | reverse complement strand
GACCGTAACTTATATCTTGCCTTGGGGCCGCTCCGGGGCCCTGTGGGTGCGGGTTAACCCGCTCCAACAGGGCTGCGGAGCGGCCTTGAATTCTCAATCGCGAACCTGGTCCTTGACCCAGTCCAGCATCCCCCCCGGCACGATCAGCTCATGCCGCGCCCGCGAACAGGCGGTATACAAACCCGCCAGCATCCGCGCCCGCTCATTGCGGTTACCCGCCACCTGCGGCGCCACCATCAGCTCCGGCGACACCATTACCCGGGCAAACTCCATGTTCTTCACGTCCCGTACCCGGCCCAGGAACAACTTAGGTGCCTTGTCCCAGCGGTAGCGGCTCTTGGCCTTGGCAAAGTGCTCCGGCGTGTAGCCCTTGCGCAGCATGTTGGCCACGGCAATGAACGCCTTGTCATCGCCCTTGTCCTGCTCCAAGGCTTGCCAGCTGGCATAGCGGAACAGCATCGGGTGACGCGGCCGGGTGCCGTAGCGGTACAGCTCGATGCAGTCCTCGACGAACAATTCGAAGTCCTTGCGCGCGCTTTTCAGCAGCACGAACGGCACCCCCTGGTGCGTCAGGCGCTGGAACCAGCCAAACAGGCCCCATTCGTCATCGACGATCAGCGCCGTGGGCTGTTCAGGCACCGTCACCGCATCAAAGAAACTGACCCGGGTGTAATGCTCGGCGCTGCCACTGAAGGCCGCCTGGATAGCGGCCGGGTGTGCCTGGATCAGCGGGTTGAGCACGTTGTCCATTGCAGGCCCGGCGCGCAGGGAATGGTCGATGCAGCGTTGGCGGATGAAACTGCCATGGTGCGGGCTAAGGCCATTGAGGTTCTGCAGCTCGTCGCCCAACGCAATGATCGACTGCGGGCTGCGGTCGAGCACAGCAAGCATGGGTGCCGACAGTTCGTGGGCCTCGTCGACGATGACATGGGTGTAGCGGCTATCGATCACATAGCCGGTCAGCGACAGCAGCTTGACCCGGTGGTAGTCACGCACTGGCAGCTGGATTTCCCGTGCCGACGGGCGAATCAGCTCTTGCCAATACAGCCGCGCCTTTTCCAGCAGCACTTCCTGATCCAGCGGTGAAGTACCAGGCCCGGCCCATGGCAGGTGGTGCAGCTGCAGCTGGGTGTCTGCACTGTGGCAGAACGTGCGTACGGCACGAATGCACAAGGCAACCACATCGCGAGCGGCGAGCGGGCCGATGTCGGGGATGGCCAGCCAGCGCACCACCTGCGCGTCCTGCGGGCGCCATGACAGTTTGGTGCGGTAGGGGTCGCGCAGGCGCCAGCCGTTGCTGGTGAGGTCGCGGTTGAGCAACTCGTCTGCCAGTTGGCCGAAGGTGAGCGCGGTGTAGGCAGCAGCGTCCTTGACCCGTGCCTGCAGGGCGCGCAACTGGCCTTCGGTCAAAGCCAGCAGCAACGTGCGCTGTGGCTCCAGCAGGCGGGCGAACTGGTGAATCAGGAAGGTCTTGCCGGTACCGGCGAAGCCCTGCACGGCCACCGACTCGTCAATGCCACTGAGGAATTCGCGCAACAGGCGGTTCTGCTGGTCGCTGAGCAGCAGGTCGCTGGCCAGCGACGGCAGGTACACCGGGTGCAATGGCGTTGCCCGCTGGCGATAGGTGTCGGCGAACTGGAAGTTCCACTGGCCTTCGGCATCCAGTAGCTCGTCGGCCTTGTACTCCACTTCGCAGGTCAGCAATGCGATACCGTTTTCGCCCAGCATGCCCAGGCCCATGGCAAAGGCTTCATGATCGAAATGCTGCGCCACCTGGCCCTGGAAGCGCCCGGGGGCAGCGCTTTCAACTTCATTGGCAATGCGCACGATTTCGGCAAAACGGCGCTCTTGTGCGTCGGCCGAGGCGGTTGCGGGCTGGCGAGGCAGGTTTTGCACGAACAGCACGGCGGCGGCGTCAAGGACGCTGGCGGTGCTGAAGAAGTCGGTGGTGGGCGCGCTGGCGAGGCGGTCGGCTTGGTCGCTGGGCAAAGGCAGGTAGAACATCGGCACCTCGGGTGGAATCAGGGCGGCACGATAGCAATTTTCGGCGTTGGGCGCTGGGTTCAGTGTTGCCTGGGCCGGCCTCTTCGCGGGTGAACCCGCTCCCACAAGGACCCCGCAATGTTTAAAACCGTGGTCATTCTGTGGGAGCGGGTTTACCCGCGAAGAGGCCGGTAGCCACACCACCAACCTCAACCCCTGCCCCGCTTCAATGTCTCACTCGGAAACTCCTTGAACAACTGCCGGTAACTCTCTGAAAACCTTCCCAAATGCCAAAAAGACCAGCGCATCGCCACCTCGGCCACGGTCACCCCACCACCGCGTAACAAATCGCGCCGCGCACCGTTCAGCCTGCGCAACCGCAACCAATGCGCCGGCGGCATACCAGTAAACGCCTTGAACGCCTGCTGCAACTGGCGCAGGGAAACCCCGGCAACATCCGCCAGCTCCACCAGGTTCAGTGTCTCTTCCGGGCAGTCGGCCGCCCACTCACTCACCCGGCGCATGATCGCCCGCTCTTCGTCACGCCGCCCCAGGGCCACGCCCTGCAAGCGCTGGCAGGCGTTGTCGAGGATGAACAGGCAATCTTCCAACAGTTGCTCTGCCAAAGCCTGCCCTTGCAGCGGGCAATCGGCCTCGCCCAGACGGGTCAGCGTGGCGCTGAGCCAACTGCCGAACAACGCATTCTGGCCGCTGCCCAGCGGCACCATGAACAAGCCTTCCAGGCGTTGCGGGTCCAGGCCATGGCTAGCGAGAAAGGCCTGGTCGAAGACTACGGCCACTTCCTGATAGTTCTCGGGTGTGATCCAGATGTTGCGGCTCTGCTCATTGAGCAGGTAAAGGCTGTTTTCGCTCTGGTCGAAGCAGAACGCCAACGATCCGCTCGGCGCGCGGAAGAACTGCTCGACGCGGGTATTGAGCCGCTCTTCGTAAACCTCCACACCATCAAGCCCCAGGCAGCGCAGCTGGCCGCTGAAGTGCCCTGGCGACATCTGCCGGTATTGCTGCTGCCAGCCGGGGGTGGCACGGACCTGTTCGGTTACATCCGAGGTATGGAAAGCTTGAACCTGCAAGGCATTGGGCGTTGTCACGCTTTGTCCTAGTTGCACTCTTTTGGTGCATTCATTGCCGAAGAAAGTGGATAGATGGCTTTGCGGGCCTGAGGCCAAGATAGTCTCCAGCGCGTCACCTGGGAAGTCACCGGCACCTGCCGCGCACACAAAAACCCAACCAAGAGGTCTGTATGAACGCCCCCTTCGATCAGCTGTCCACCTGGCTGAAAGAACACCGGATCACCGAAGTCGAATGCGTGATCAGCGACCTGACCGGCATCGCCCGCGGCAAGATCGCGCCCACTGCCAAGTTCCTCCACGAGCGAGGCATGCGCCTGCCCGAAAGCGTGCTGCTGCAGACGGTCACCGGCGACTACGTTGACGACGACATCTACTACAACCTGCTCGACGCCGCCGACATCGACATGGTCTGCCGCCCCGACCCGACCGCCGTGTACCAGATCCCGTGGGCGATCGAGCCGACCGCGATCGTGATCCACGATACCTTCGACAAGCAAGGCAACCCCATCGAGCTGTCGCCGCGCAACGTGCTGAAGAAGGTGCTCAAGCTCTATGCCGACCAAGGCTGGCAGCCGATCGTGGCACCGGAGATGGAGTTCTACCTGACCAAGCGCTGCGAAGACCCGGACTTGCCATTACAAGTGCCACTGGGGCGTTCCGGCCGTGCCGAAAGCGGTCGCCAGTCGTTCTCGATCGATGCCGCCAACGAATTCGACCCGCTGTTCGAAGATGTCTACGACTGGTGCGAAATCCAGGGCCTGGACCTGGACACGCTGATCCACGAAGACGGCCCGGCGCAGATGGAGATCAACTTCCGCCACGGCGACGCGCTGGACCTGGCCGACCAGATCACCGTGTTCAAGCGCACCATGCGCGAGGCGGCGCTCAAGCACAACGTGGCCGCCACGTTCATGGCCAAGCCGATCACCGACGAGCCGGGCAGTGCCATGCACCTGCACCAGAGCGTGGTAGACATCGCCACCGGCAAGCCGATCTTCGCCAACGAAGACGGCAGCATGAGCCAGCTGTTCCTGCACCACATTGGCGGCTTGCAGAAGTACATCCCCAAGCTGCTGCCGATGTTTGCACCCAACGTCAACTCGTTCCGCCGCTTCCTGCCAGACACTTCGGCACCGGTGAACGTCGAGTGGGGTGAGGAAAACCGCACAGCTGGCCTGCGTGTGCCCACCTCCAGCCCCGAGGCAATGCGCGTGGAAAACCGCCTGCCGGGCGCTGATGCCAACCCGTACCTGGCCATCGCCGCCAGCCTGCTGTGCGGCTACCTGGGCATGGTCGAGCAGATCGACCCCAGCGCCCCGGTGCAGGGCCGCGCCTATGAACGACGCAACCTGCGCCTGCCGATCACCATCGAAGATGCGCTGCAGCACATGGAAGACTGCGAGGCCGTGCAGCAGTACCTGGGCAAGCAGTTCGTCCAGGGCTACGTAGCGGTCAAGCGTGCCGAGCATGAGAACTACAAGCGGGTGATCAGCTCGTGGGAGCGTGAGTTCCTGATGATGAGTGTCTGAGCCAGCCTGGGGTGCTTTGATGCACTGGACCTGTAGGAGCAGCCCTATCGCGACACGAGGCCGCTCCTACAGGCAATAGCCTGCACAGTAGCCCCCAACACACCGAACTCGAAGAACAAGACCAACGAGGTGTCCCCATGCGTCATCTGCAAGCCCTGATCCCCGCTGCATTCACCCTGCTGTTCGCCACCACCACCCAGGCCACGCCCTCGGTCAGTGTGTACAACTGGACCGACTACATCGGTGACACCACCCTGGCCGACTTCCAGGCCAGCAGCGGGATCAAGGTGGTCTATGACGTGTTCGACTCCAACGAAACCCTGGAGGGCAAGCTGCTGGCCGGCCGTACCGGCTATGATGTGGTAGTGCCATCCAACCACTTCCTGGCGCGCCAGGCCCAGGCCGGTGCCTTCCTGCCGCTGGACCGCAGCAAGCTGCCGAACTGGCAGCACCTGGACCCCAAGCTGCTCAAGCAGCTTGAACAGAACGACCCCGGCAACCAGTACGCCGTGCCGTACCTGTGGGGCACCAATGGCATCGGCTACAACGTCGACAAGGTCAAGGCGGCGCTGGGTGTGGACCATATCGACTCGTGGGCGATGCTGTTCGAGCCCGAGAACCTGAAAAAGCTCAAGCAGTGCGGCGTAGCGTTCATGGACTCGCCCGACGAGCTGTTCCCGGCCGTGCTCAACTACCTGGGCATGGACCCACGCAGCGAAAAACCGGCCGACTACGCCAAGGCCGAAGCACGCTTGCTGGAACTGCGCCCCTACATCACCTATTTCCACTCCTCCAAATACGTTTCCGACCTGGCCAACGGCGATGTTTGCGTGGCCTTCGGTTACTCCGGCGACGTATTCCAGGCTGCCAACCGCGCCGTGGAGGCAAAAAACGGGGTGAAGGTCGCCTACAGCATCCCCAAGGAAGGCAGCAACCTGTGGTTCGACCTGCTGGCCATCCCCAAGGACGCCAACAACCCCGAGCAAGCCCTGGCCTTCATCAACTACCTGCTTGACCCCAAGGTGATCGCCAAGGTAAGCGCCACGGTCGGCTATGCCAACGCCAACCCGGACGCCCAGGCCTACATGGATGCATCGCTGGTGCAAAACCCCGAGATCTACCCACCCCAGGATGTGCTGGACAAGCTGTACATCTCCAGCACCCCGAGCCCGAAGATCATGCGCGTCATGACCCGCTCCTGGAGCAAGATCAAGTCCAACCGCTGAGTCGAGTACGCCCATGTCTTTCAATACCCAACATACCGCTTCGTACTATGCGGCCACGGCACGCAATGCGGCGCCCTACCCCAGCCTGGACGGCGAACTGACAGCCGACGTGTGCGTGGTCGGCGGTGGGCTGACCGGGGTCAATACCGCCCTGGAATTGGCCGAGCGCGGCCTCTCAGTGGTGCTGCTGGAAGGCCGGCGCATCGGCTGGGGCGCCAGCGGGCGCAATGGCGGCCAGTTGATTCGTGGCATAGGCCATGACGTCAGCGGTTTTGCCCGCCATGTCGGCCAGGACGGCGTGCGCTACCTGAAGCAGGCGGGCATCGATTCGGTGGCGCTGGTGGCCAGCCGCATCGCCCAGTACAGCATTACCTGCGACCTGCGCTGGGGCTTCTGCGAACTGGCCAACACACCCGCCCAGTTCGCCGCCTTCAAGGACGAACAAGATGACCTGGCCACACTGGGCTACCGCCCTGAAACCCGCCTGGTCGGCGCCGATCAGCTGCATGAAATCGTCGCCAGCGACCAGTACGCTGGCGGCCTGGTGGACATGGGCTCCGGCCACCTGCACCCGCTCGACCTGGTCCAGGGCGAGGCCCGCGCCGCCCACACCCTGGGCGTACGCATTTTTGAGCAGAGCCCGGTACTGCGCATCGAGCACGGCCCCAGTGTGACCCTGCACACGGCCCGCGGCAAGGTGCGGGCGAGCAGCCTGGTATTGGGCTGCAACGCCCACCTCGATGAACTGGAGCCCCGCCTGAGCGGCAAAGTGCTGCCGGCCGGCAGCTACGTGGTGGCCACCGAGCCCCTGCCCGAAGCGCTGGCCAGCAGCCTGATCCCGCAGAACATGGCGCTGTGCGACCAGAAAGTCGGCCTGGACTACTACCGCCTCACGGCAGACCGCCGCCTGCTGTTCGGCGGCGCCTGCCACTATTCCGGGCGTGACCCCAAGGACATTGCCGCCTACATGCGGCCCAAGGTGCTGAACGTGTTCCCGCAACTGGCCGACGTGCGCATCGACTACCAGTGGGGCGGCATGATCGGCATCACCGCCAACCGCTTCCCCCAGGTGGGGCGCCTCAGCCAGCACCCCAACGTGTACTACGCCCAGGGTTATTCAGGGCATGGGCTCAACGTCACCCACTGGACGGCGAAACTGCTGGCCGAAAGCATCGCCCTCGGCCACAGCCACGGCCTGGATGTGTTCAGTGCCGTGCCACACCTGACCTTCCCCGGCGGCAAGGCACTGCGTTCGCCTCTGTTGGCGCTGGGGATGTTGTGGTATCGCTTGCGTGAGGCGCTCGGTTAGCCGCCGCGCAGGCTGCTGTGCGGGCGGTCGCGCTCCTTGTAGGAGCGGGCTTGCCCGCGATGAGGCCCTAAAGAGAAATATGCTTGAAAGAAGCTCGTAGTTAATTGTTCAAATGGTTTTTTAAAACCACACAACACCTTCAAAGAAGAACATGTAAGCCTTTGTTTTTTATTATATTAAGCAGCTTCAAGGCTGGCCCTGAAGGATGTGTTTCGCCCTGCTCCCACTTACGCACAGTCGACGCACTGGTATGCAAATGCATTGCAAATACCGACTGACTGAAGTTGAGAGCTTCACGCAAATGGCGTATGTCCAACGCACTGAAATCCCGCACCGGTGCAGGACACAACGCTTCGTAATCCCGAAGCGTTACTTTGCCGACCGCTCCGGCCTCGTGGAGCGCTACAAGGTCCTCACGTAACGACTCAACCAGTTTGCTGCTCACAACAGACCTCCATTAGCACGCCCGCTTGCAACGCCCGACAGAGCGCTAGCGGTGATAAATCCAGAAAGACTTTGCCCGCAAATCGCAGTGCTTTCTGTTCTTCCAGGGTGATATTTGCCTTTTCACTTTTGGCAAAGCCGTGCAGGAAAACACATCGATTGCCAATGCGGGCGGAGAGAAGGGTTCTATAACCGCCGCGTTTGCCCCCGGCATGCGCTGCTACGCGCTTTTTGAACAATTCGCCGCCCAGACTTGCATCGACCAGCCCCTTACACATCTCCTCCACTGCTTTACACAGCATTTCATCACTGAGCCTATGAGCAGCCTGCCACCGCGCGAAATCCCTGCGCTTGAAAATTTCCATTACCTTACCCCAACCATACCCGTAACGGGCATAGTTTTCCAAGGGCGGTAAGAGATGAAAAGCCAGTGATGTCCCAACACTCCGTGGGAATTATCGCCGTTTGAACACGCACCGCTCAGGCAGAGCCCCTTTCGCGGCTGATTGCCGGGAAATGTAACCACAGCCATTTCCCACCACAGATTGAACCCGCCCACTGGCCATCTGTCGCGCACCTGCTAGCGTTGTTCTGGCCGACCTATCATGGATGCATTTTCATCATGAAATCATTCCCCCGCCTTACCCTGCTGTGCGCCGCATTGCTTACTGTGGCCGCCTGTTCCAGCAATCGCGTGGACCCCGAGGACTACTCAGGCTTCCTCAAGGATTACAGCCGGCTGCAAGAAGCCAAGAGCCCTTCGGGTGACCCGGTGATGCGCTGGATCGACCCCAAGGTCAACATCAACCAGTACAGCCAGGTGTTCATCGAGCCCAGTCAGTTCTACCCCAAGCCGCAGCCGACAGAGGCCATTTCGTCGCAGACGCTGCAGGAGATCACCCGCTACTTCAACGATGCGCTGCGCCGTGAAATAGGCAGCGTCTTGCCGTTGGCCAAGGGCCCTGGCCCAGGTGTGATCGTGGTGCGCCCGGCCATCACTGCAGTGGCCACCAGCAACGAGGGCCTCAAGCCCTACGAGGTCATCCCTATCGCGCTGATTGCAGCCGGTGTGAACACCGCCATTGGCGGGCGTGACCAAGAAGTGGATGTCGGCGTGGAGGCTGCGTTCCTCGACGGAGCCAACCAGAAGGTGCTGGCCCAGGTGGTGCGCAAAGGTACCGGCCAGGAACTGGAGAACAAGGAGCAGAAGCTGGCTCTGAAGGACGTCAAGCCAGTGCTGGATGGCTGGGCCAAGGACATGCGCGCAAGCTTCCTGGCGGCCAAGCAGAAAGCCCGCCAATAGCAGCCTGAACACAGAACTTGTGGGAGCGGGCGCGCCCGCTCCCACAGGGATCGCGCCAGCTTTTAGACATTGAGCAAGACAGTTGCCCCCCACAACAGTCCGCGCTGGCCAGCGAGTTTGTTCAACACTCGACAAAGGCAACGGCCAGGCCGCCGCGCGAGGTCTCCTTGTAATTGGCATGCATGTCCGCGCCGGTATCACGCATGGTGCGGATCACCCGGTCGAGCGAAATAAAGTGCTCGCCGTCGCCACGCAACGCCATCTGCACCGCGTTGATCGCCTTCACCGCGGCGATTGCATTACGCTCGATACACGGCACTTGCACCAGGCCGCCAACCGGGTCGCAAGTCAGCCCCAGGTTGTGTTCCAAGGCAATTTCGGCGGCATTTTCCAGCTGCGGTGGTGTGGCGCCCAGTACCTGCGCCAGGCCAGCGGCCGCCATCGAGCAGGCCGAGCCCACCTCCCCCTGGCAACCGACTTCGGCCCCCGAAATTGACGCGTTCTTCTTGCACAGGATGCCGACAGCCGCTGCGGCTAGCAGGAAGTCCACCACATCGGCATCACAGACGCTTGGGTTGAACTTCATGTAGTAATGCAGCACCGCCGGAATGATCCCGGCCGCGCCATTGGTGGGCGCAGTGACCATGCGCCCGCCGGCGGCGTTCTCTTCATTGACCGCCAGGGCGAACAGGTTCACCCACTCCATGGCGCTGAGGGTCGAGCCGATCACGTTGGGCTTGCCCAGCTCCTGCAGGCTGCGGTGCAACCGCGCCGCGCGGCGTTTTACGTGCAACCCACCCGGCAGGATGCCTTCGTTGCGCAGGCCGTTGTCGACGCATTCGCGCATGGCGGCCCAGATACGCATCAGGCCCTCGCGCACCTCGGCCTCCGGGCGCCAGGCACATTCGTTGGCCATCATCAGTTGCGCCACGCTCAAGCCGTGGGTTTTGCACAAGGCCAGCAACTGGGCAGCGCTGTCGAATTCATACGGCAGCAGCACAGCGTTGGTAGCGCTTTGCGGTGCATCGATCTCGGCTTGCTCGACGATGAAGCCGCCGCCCACCGAATAGTAGGTCTGGCGCAACAGGCTACCCTGCCCGTCCATGGCTTCCAGGCTCATGGCGTTGGGGTGGTAGGGCAGGTTTTCGTCAAGCAGCAGCATGTCGCGGCTGTACTCGAACGCCAGCGGGTGGCTGCCGTCGAGCATCAGGCAGTGCTCCTGCATCACCTGGCCAATGCGCGAATCGATGGTGGCCGGGTCGATGCGGTCTGGCCACTGGCCCATCAAGCCGAGCAGGCAGGCGCGATCAGTGGCATGGCCTACCCCGGTGGCCGACAACGAACCATACAGCCGCACCTCGACACGGCTTACCCGGGCCAATACCCCCTGCTCACGCAGGGCCTGGGCAAAAGTAGCCGCTGCCCGCATGGGGCCGACGGTGTGGGAGCTGGACGGGCCGATGCCAATTTTGAAAAGGTCGAAAACACTGATAGCCATGCTAATGCCTGACCGTACCCGGGGATGAAGCCGCAGTACGGTTATCTGGATAAATTGAGCGTTATTGCGGTTTTGCGCGATACTGCCGCGCTGGCTCATGGATGACCAACGAAACTTTCTAAGCAAGGCTTTAGTGGTACTAAACGATGCGACGACAACTCAATGGCCAGATGTTTGTCTGGCTGCATGTATTCGCCTGTGCAGCCCGGCACCTGTCCTTTACCCGCTGCGCCGAAGAGCTGCACATCACCCCAGGCGCAGTCAGCCAGCAGATGCGCCAGTTGGAGGAACGCCTGGGTTACCGGCTGTTCCTACGCCGGGCGCGCGGCGTGGAGCTGAGCGCCGAGGGGCAACGCCTGGCACAAACAGTGGCCGAGGCCTACGGCAGCATCGAAGCCGAACTGCTGCGCCTGGAAGCCGGTGAAATCCGCGGCACCCTGCGCCTGCGTTCGATCCCGTCGTTCCTGGCCAAATGGCTCACGCCGCGCCTGCCACGCTTTCAACAGCGCTACCCAGACATCGAGCTGCGCCTGGTAGCCGAAGACAGCGCCCAGGCGTTGCACCCGGGCGATTTCGACCTGGCCATCGACCTGAACGATGGCAGCTACCCCGGCATGCTCTCGACGCCGCTGCTGGACGAGCAGATCTTCCCCGTGTGCTCACCCACCCTGCTGCGTGGGCGCCCACCGCTGCATGGCCCGGCGGACCTGGCGCATTACCCCCTGCTGCATGACATTACCGCCTGGCGTGGCAGTTCGGAGTATGCAGAGTGGGAGTTCTATCTGGAGGGTATCGGCGCCCCAGGCCTGGATGTGCGGCGTGGGCACACCTTCAACCGTAACCACCTGACCATCGAGGCGGCGATTGCCGGCATTGGCGTGGCAATCGCCCGACGTACGCTGCTCAATGATGAACTGGAGCGCGGTGCGCTGATCGTGCCGTTCGGCGTGCCGATCGCCAATCACAAACGCTATGTGGTGCATTACCCACCGGGCGGGTTGAACCAACCCGGGGCACGAGCAGTGCATGACTGGTTGGTGGAGGAAGCGCGTGGGTTCAGGGAGTTGCACCCGATGAGCTGAAAGGGCGTATGCACATTACCCGCTTTTACCCTTGCTTAACCCAAGTTGACAGTCCCCTTGTCTATGCTGGCCACCTTTCGCCCCCCAGCCGGACATGCCCATGCCGCCGTTTACACCTTGCTTTCCCACTGCACCCATGCACGACGAAATCCCGGTCGCGTTGCTTGACCTGGTTCAGCAGCGCCTGGCCAGCCTGCTTGGCTCACGCTTCACAGTGGTGCTGGCGGGCAGCGGCAACGACAACAGCGCCGGGGTTAGCCACTACCACTTGGCGATTCAGCATAACCAGAGCGGCGTTTCCCTGGAGGACAACGGCAACGTCAGCGCTGGTTTCATCGACCGCCTGCTGCGCATGGGCGCTCAGCTCAAAGGCATGCTCGACTCGCCCACCTTCAACCAGATGGGCAGCGACGATCCAAGCCGAACGCTGGTATGGATCAGCGAACTGGCCAGCCCTGGGGAAACGATTACAATACGCGCCCCTCTCTGAAATATGTTTTCCCCATGAAATCACTGCTTTACGCCGTAACGTTACTGTTTTCCTTCACCCTGCCAGCCTTGGCAAACCCGCCAGCAACCTTCACTGAGGCCAAGGTGGTTGCCAAGCAGAAGGTGTACATGGACCAGGCCAGCAGTGCCATGGGCGACCTGTACTGCGGCTGCAAATGGACCTGGGTGGGCAAGTCTGGCGGGCGTATCGATGCGGCCTCCTGCGGTTACCAGACCCGCAAGCAGCAAAACCGTGCCGAACGCACCGAGTGGGAACACATCGTGCCTGCCTATACCTTCGGCAACCAGCGCCAGTGCTGGAAGAACGGCGGCCGAGAGCATTGTGTGGATGACGACCCAGTGTTCCGTGCCATGGAAGCCAACCTTTTCAACCTGTACCCGGCCGTGGGCGAGGTCAACGGCGACCGCAGCAACTTCAACTACGGCATGGTCGCCGGCAATGCCGGCGAATATGGCCAGTGCACCACCAAGGTCGATTTCGTCCAGCGTGCTGCCGAGCCGCGTGACGAAGTCAAAGGCCTGGTGGCGCGTACCACGTTCTACATGTACGACCGCTACCAGCTGAACATGTCGCGCCAGCAGCAGCAACTGCTGATGGCCTGGGACAAACAGCACCCGGTGTCGGCCTGGGAGAAAGAGCGTAACCGGCGCATTGCAGCGATCATGGGGCATGCCAACCCGTTCGTGACTGGGGAACGCAAATGGACCGCCGACTACAAGCCGGTTGGTAGTGGCGTGGTGCAAGCGGTGCCAGCGAAAGCTGCCAAAGCAGAGGCCAAGCCAAGCCTGGCCAGTGCCGAGTCGGTGGGTGCGGTGCTTGGCAACCGCAATAGCCATGTTTATCACCTGTCCGTCGGCTGCCCGGGCTACAACCAGGTTGCGGCAAAGAACCTGGTCAGCTTTGCAACCGAAGGTGAAGCGCAGGCGGCGGGTTATCGCAAGGCCGGTAATTGCCGGTAATTCCACACCGAAACAGGGGCCGCAAGGCGGCCCCCTGCACTCAAGGCCTACACAGCTCATTCACCAGATTCGCCGGCCGCTCCCCGGCCAGCGCACTGAGCAGGTTGTCCACGGCGCAGCGCGCCATGGCCTGGCGGGTTTCCTCGGTCGCCGAGCCGATATGCGGGGTCGCCACCACGTTGGCCAGCTGCAACAGTGGCGCGTCCGCCGGCAACGGCTCCTGCACGAACACATCCAGGCCGGCACCGCGTATGCGCCCAGCGCGCAACGCTTCAAGCAGAGCGGTTTCGTCCACTACCCGCCCGCGGGAAATGTTCACCAGAATCGCCTCAGGCTTCATCAGCGCCAGTTCTCGCGCGCCGATCAGGCCCTCGGTGCTGGCACTCAGCGGCACGGTCAGGCAGACGAAATCCGCCTGCTGCAACAAGTCATCCAGGCTGCATTGGCGTGCGGCATAGCGCGCCTCCACTTCGGGTTTGTTACGTTGGCTGTGATACAGCACACGCATGCCAAAGCCGGCCGCAGCGCGACGTGCCAAGGCCTCGCCAATGCGCCCCATGCCGACGATGCCCAGTGTCTTGCCATGTACATCGCTGCCAAAATGCGCAGGGCCCAGGTTGGCCTGCCAATGGCCGTCACGTACCCAGTTCGCCAATTCCACAACCCGCCTTGCAGTGGCCAGGATCAAGGCGAAACCGGTGTCGGCGGTGGTTTCGGTCAGCACGTCGGGCGTGTTGGTCAACATCACGCCACGCCGAGTGAGTTCAGCGATGTCGTAGTTGTCCACGCCCACCGAAACGCTGGACACCACTTCCAGCTGTGGCGCCAGGTCGAGCAGGCTGGCGTCCAGGCGCAGGCTGGCCCCCAGCAGCCCATGCGCGCCCGGCAAGGCATCGCGCAGGCGCGCCAGGCCATCGGGCTGGGCGGTGTCCACCCAGGTCACCTCGACACAATCGTGCAGGCGCGCCATCAAGTCTTCGGACAAGCGTTTGTATAGAACGATGCGTTTCTTCATTGCAGGTTTCCTAAGGGTTCATGGCCAGGCGCGAATTGCCACGTTTGGCCCGGCCGGGCGTCTGGGAAGTGTTGAGTGCGGCGGTAAGCGCCACTGCGGCCAGCAGCGCGCCGCACATGAACAGGTAAGAGGCACCGGGCCCGCCCGTGGCACCATTGAGGTAACCCACCAGCCACGAGCCACCGAACGAACCCAGCGCACCCATGCTGTTGATCAGCGCCATGGCACCGCCAGCAACGTTGGCCGGCAGGATCTCGGGCACGATCGCGAAGAACGGGCCATAGGGTGCATACATGCAGGCACCGGCAACCACCAGCAGCGCGTACGACAGCCAGAAATGCTCGCTGCCCAAGGCGTACGAGCCATAGAACGCCACGGCGGCTAGCAATAGCGGTGGCCAGACGAAGCGCTTGCGTTTCTGCAGGCGGTCGGACGCCCACGACACGCCAACCATGGCCAGCACCGCCGCCAGGTAAGGCACCGAGGCCAGCCAGCCTGCCTGCACGATATCGACGTTTGCCGCCTGCTTGAGGATCGACGGCAACCACAGCACGAAGCCATACACGCCGATGCTCCAGCAGAAGTACTGCAGCGCCAGGATGATCACCTGCGGCGAGCGGAACGCCTCGCGGTAGTTCTTCACCGGCTTGATGCCCTGCTGCTCGGCGGCCAGTGCCTGTTGCAGCGCGGCCTTTTCCTGCTCGCTCAGCCATTTCACCTGGGCTGGGCGATCATCCACCAGGCGCCACCAGAAGAACGCCCAGATAACTGCGGGCAGGCCTTCGATGATGAACATCCAGCGCCAGTCGTAATGCTTGATGAGGTAACCCGACACCACCGACATCCATAGGATGGTCACCGGGTTGCCGAGCATCAGGAAGGTATTGGCGCGCGAGCGTTCGGCGCGGGTGAACCAGTGGCACAGGTACACCAGCATCGCCGGCATCACCGCCGCCTCCACTACCCCGAGCAGGAAGCGGATGCCGATCAGCATGTAGACATTGCTGACCATGCCGGTGAGCGTGGCAAGGCCGCCCCAGAGGATCAGGCAGACGAAAATCAGCTTCTTCACGCTGCGTTTTTCGGCATAGATGGCGCCGGGCACCTGGAAGAAGAAGTAGCCGAGGAAGAACAGTGCGCCCAACAGCGAAGACAGCACGGGGGTGATGTGCAGGTCTTCGGCCATGCCGGAAGCGGCAGCGAAACCGTAATTGGCGCGGTCCAGGTACGCCAGGCTATAAGTGACGAACACAATCGGGATGATGTACCACCAACGGCGAGATGCCAGGCTTTGGCTTTGCATGGTTTGTTTCTCCTGAGCTTGTTGTTTTTGTTGCAACAGGTGATTCGGGGTCAGGCCTTCAAGCGCTTCTGCGCAGCTCGTGGGCCGCCAACTCGTGGCGCAGCGGCAGCCCTTCCATGTCGCCGC
Source organism: Pseudomonas sp. TWI929 (assembly GCF_039673335.1). Classification (NCBI taxonomy): domain Bacteria; kingdom Pseudomonadati; phylum Pseudomonadota; class Gammaproteobacteria; order Pseudomonadales; family Pseudomonadaceae; genus Pseudomonas; species Pseudomonas sp. TWI929. Next base: position 6,080 of record NZ_JBDJLK010000089.1, on the reverse strand, counting down.
GGGACTGCACGGCGCGGCTACCACACCAGTTGCCGCGCGCCACCGCCTCGGTCACGGCGCGGCCTTCCAGCAGTGCACTGACTACACCCACGGCAAAGGCATCGCCCGCGCCGACGGTGTCCACCACACGGCTGACCGGCACCGGCGCGACCTGGCCTTCGCCATAAGCGCTGCGGAAGTAGGCGCCGGCGTCGCCCAGCTTGATCACCACCAGTTGCACCCCTTGGTCGAGGTAAAACGCGGCGATGTCCGCCGGGGTGTCCTGGCGGGTCAGCAAACGGCCCTCCTCCAGGCCCGGTAACACCCAGTCGGCCTTGACCGCCAGGGCATTGATTTCACGCACCATGCTGCTTTGGTCAGGCCACAGCGTGGGGCGCAGGTTGGGGTCGAACGAGATACTGCGCCCGGCGGCACGCATGCCATCTACCAGCGCATGGGACAGGGCCCGACAGCCCCCCGACAGCGCCAGCGGGATGCCGGTAGCGTGCAGGTGGCGGGCCTGCAGCCAGCCCGGGCGGATCAGCGCTGGCGACATGCGGCTGGCCGCCGAACCTCGGCGGAAGTACTCCACTGCCGGGTCGCTGCCATCATCGCAGCGGGCCTTGAGCTGAAAACCGGTGGGGCTGCTGGCATCCACCTCGACGCCAGAGCAATCCAGGCCTTCGCGGCGCAAGCTGTCGAGCACGAAGCGGCCCAGCGAATCGTCACCCACCCGGCTCAACCAGCGCACCTTGAACCCCAGCCGCGCCAGGCCGATGGCAACGTTGCTGTCGGCGCCAGCGATGCGCTTGCCAAACTGGCCGGCACTGGCCAGGTCGCCGGCCTGCTCAGCGACGAACATGGCCATGGTCTCGCCGAAACACAGCACGTCATGCTCATGCATGGCTCAGCTCCTCACCCAGGCCCAGTACCGACAGGTCGCGCACCTGGGCGCGGGTCATCAGCAGCAGGTCGTCGCTCACCAAGGGGTATTCGACGGCACGCACCACACCAGGGCTGAACTCGGCCATGAGCGCTGCCCACTCCTGCAGGTCTGCGGCCTGTGGCGGCACGGCTGCCAAGCGACCATCGGCCAGGCGCTGCACAGCCTTGCAGTGCACATAACGCACCCAGCGGCCAAGTTCACGGGCGGCTTGCCAGGCAGGTTCGCCCTGCCACTGCCAGTTACCGATGTCAAAGGTCATGCCCAGGCTCAAGCCAAGCGCGTCGGCGCGTTGGAAGAACTGCTGCAGTGGCGCGATGCGCCCACCTTGCGGGGTCTGGTCATTCTCTACCAGCAGCACTGGGCCGCGTGCAGGCAACAGCGCCGCCAGGGCCGTGACGTTGCAACGCTCATGGTAATGCCCCAAGGAAACCTTTAGCGCTACCGCGCCGAGGGCCTGGGCAAGCTCCAGCTTCTGCGCCAATTGCGGGTCGGGCAGGCCTTGCGCAGTCCACAGTTCAAGGGGTGTGGAATACAGGCACTCCAGGCGCAGTGCAGCCATGGCCGCTTTCAGTGCTGCTGTGTCCGGTGCGCTGGCGAACAACTCTTCGCGCAATTCCACACGGCTAACGCCAGCGGCTGCCAGCAAGTCAAGAAATTGCTCCTGGCCACGTTGCCGCACAAAGTCGGCGCCGTAGCTGGAGAGACTGATGGAAACGGGGTTCGCATGCATTGTTGTTGTCCTTATGAAACCGGTTTCATTTTTTTACGACACAAGCAGGCATTGGCCTGCTGCTGGTTACTGTGGGTGGGTTGAACCTCGGATGATCAGCTTGGCCTTGAAGTCGATGCGCCGGGCTGCGCCGCTGTCGCCGCGCAAGCGACCGAGCAGGCTTTCGAATGCTGCCACGCCAATGCGCTCGGTGGGCTGGGCCAGTGCAGTGATGCCACTGCCAACCAAGGGGTACCAGTCGAGGTCGTCGAGGGCGATAAGCCCAACGTCTGCGAACAGATTGCGCCCGGCTTCGCACAGGGCCCGGGTCACCGCCAGGGTGGCGACGCCGTTGAAGGTGAAGATCGCCTGCGGGCCATGGCCGCTGGCGGCGAGGAACGATGCCAAATGGCCCTCCAGCCCGGTGCCAATTTCCAGCACTTGCTGGCGCATGCCGGGGCGGCGGCTGATCGACGCGCCGAACGCCTGCACCCGCTCCTGGCGCGAGCTGGTGCCATCGAGGGGCTCGGTGACTGCCAGGATATCGCGGTACCCTTGTGCCTGCAGGTGGTCGAGGGCCTGCTCGACCGCGTCGGTATTGTCCAGGCCCACCAGGTCGGCATTCAGCTCGGGCAGTTGGCGGTCTACCAGCACCATGGGGATGTCACGCTGCAGGTTGAGCAGTTCGCCAGGGTGATGGCCTAGCGTGTTCAGGATCAGCCCTTCGACGTTGTACGACTGCAGGGCTACCAGGTGGTGACGCTCCTGCTCGTCGTCGCGGTTGGTGTTGCATACCACCAGGCTGTAACCGTGCTGGCGGCAGGCGGTTTCCACGCCATGCATCACGGCCACTGAATAGGGGTTGAGAATGTCGGCCACCAGCATGCCGATCAGCCGCGTCTGGCCGCGCTTCAGGCCACGGGCCATCTGGTTGGGGCGGTAACCGAGGCGCTCGATGACCTCTTCAAGGCGCTTGGCGGTGGCATCGGCCAGCAACTGGCGGTCGCCACCGATGTAACGGGAGACGGTGGCCTTGGAAACGCCAGCGACACGCGCTACTTCGCTGATGGTGACCCGTTCGCGGGCATGGGCAGGCGCGTCGGTCATGGGCTGTCCTTATGATTGTTGTGATAGCGATGAAACCGGTTTCAATACAGCAAAACTGTGGCCGTTCGTCAACCTGCCGTTGGTCGGCAGCCATTTAATTGCTTTGAGATATCACTCTAAAAATATGCTCTAACACACTGATACATATGTAAATTAAAGACAAATCCGTGGATAAAGGCATGCCCGCGAAGAATTCGGTGCAGCGGCTGGCACCGGCTGCGCCGGTGTTCGCGGGCCCGCCCGCTCCCACAGTGACCACTCCCGTGCGCCTGTCGGCCAAGGCTTTTTTCACATTTGCCTCACCCTCTAGCGACATTCCGCTACCTACAGTGCTGACGCTCTCGTATGAAGCGAGATGACTGGAGTGGCAACCATGCTTCACGGCGTTATCGACAAGTCCCTCACCTCACGGTTTGCACAGGCATGCCGATTGCAGTACGGCACGGTGCTGTTCACCGTCTTGTGCCTGCTGCTCACCTTGGGCGTAGCGGCAGTCTGGGCCCATACTCGCCTGAGCCTCCCCAACCTGGCTAATCCGCATCATCTGCAGCACAGCGGGCTCTATACTCATTGGTCGAAAGGCAGGGTGATTGTCGTGCTGCGCCATGCCGAACGCTGCGACCGCTCCAGCAACGCCTGCCTGGGTGACCCCAGCGGCATCACGGTCGCAGGCAGCCGGGTGGCCGCCGATGTGGGCCGCGGCCTGCAACGCCTTGGCCTGGGCACAGCCGATGTGTTGGCCAGCCCGGAGGTACGCACCGAGCAGACCGCGCAAGCCATGTTCGGTAAAACCATTGCCACGCAGGACTGGCTCAATCAGTGCGACGACCACTTCGCCGAAAATGTCTTTACCCACAAGCGAAACGGCCAGAACCTGGTACTGGTCAGCCACAGCGGCTGCATGGAACAACTGGAACAGGTGCTTGAAGTGCCCGCCAGCGCGGCCTCGAACAGCTATGCCAGCGCCCTGTTCATCACCCTGGGCAGCGATGGCAAGGCACAACTGCTGGGCCAGATGGCTGCCAGTGAATGGAGCAAACTCGTCGATGCCAAGGAACTCTAAACATGCCCTCCCGCGCCACCTTCTACCGTAACAACCTGCTGCTGCCGCTATTGCTGGCCGCTATCGTGTTCGTGGCATTCGACCTCACAGAGCTCGATCGCTGGCTCAGCAACCTGCTGCTCGACCCGGCCACGGGCCAGTTCCCGCTGTTGCACAACCAGTGGTTCGAGAAAGTCACCCACAAGTGGCCACGGATCCTGCCGGACTGGACCGGTGAACTGGCAGTCATCGGCAGCCTGCTGTCGTTCATCTGGCCACGCCTGGCCAACCGCCCGCAACTGGGCCTGACCCGCATGTTGGAAAAAGCCCGGATTGCGCCGGTGCTACGTTTTACTGCCCAACACCGCCGCGATCTGCTGTTCGTGGTGGTGGCGTTCGCACTGAGCACCACTGTGATTCACTACCTGAAAAGCCATACCAGCGTGTATTGCCCGGTGGAAACCACGCTGTATGGCGGTACACAGGCCCGAGTTGAATGGTTCGAGAACTTCTCCTGGTGGAACAAGGCTGGCGATGGCCGCTGCTGGCCAGGCGGCCATGCTTCCAGCGGCTTTACTTTGCTTGCACTGTATTTCGTGGCCTTGCGCCACCGCTGGATGCATGCCCGCAAGTTGCTGGTGGCAATCCTGCTGATCGGGTTCGTGTACGGCACTACCCGTGTGCTACAGGGCTGGCACTACATGTCCCACACGTTCTGGGCCGGGATCTTTGTCTGGTTTGCCACCTGGGCAACCGCATTGCTCTTCTATGGGCGCGTCGCGCTGCAAGCGCCGGAGATCAGCCCAGCCACACCTGCATCTGCCCTGGCACAGCCCTTGTAAGGGCAGCCTTGTCTCGCGACAAGGCCGCAAAGCGGCCCGATTGCTGCACATTTTTGGCTGCATATAATAATTATAGAATAACTTGCAGCGAAACTTCCTACAGCTTTTTAGGAAGTTCCAAGCTCCCATGAAAGTTTAATTCTCGTTAGTCTTCAGGTCTTCACTCATTACTTGCGCCCAACCGTATTGCAAGTCTGCGGCCATTGCGTAAGTTTGACCTGGCAATAGACGAGGATTACGGATGTCCAGACCGTTCGAGGGCACTAACCAACCAGTACCCGCCAAGAAAAAGCCAATCCTGCTTGAGGATCTCAAGGTTACCCCGCCACCTCGCGCCGGTACCGCCCCGGAGCAGGCAACGGAACTGCCCGGCTACCCGGCCGACCCCGAGTTCCGCCTGCGCGGCTGTTACGACAACCTGATGCTCGACGCGGCATCCCAGCTGTTCGGCCTGGTCATCCGCCTGCGCACCCTGGATGACCTGCCCAACATCGCGTTCGTGCACAAGCGCCTGCAAACCCAGATCCACGCCATCCGCGAAGAAATGCAGCAGCACGGTTACCCGCCCACGCATCTGGAGGCCTATTCCTACGCCCTGTGTCTGTACCTGGACGAGGCTGTGATGAGCCGCCCCTGGGGCAACAACTCGTGCTGGAGCCAGGAACCGTTGCTGAGCATCTTCCACGACGAAACCCACGGCGGCGAAAAGATCTTCGCCTTGCTGGAGCGGATGATGCTGTCGCCCAAGGAATTCCAGGATGTACTGGAGTTCCTGTACTTCTGCTTTTGCCTGGGCCTTCAAGGCAAGTACGCCCTCGAGCCCAAGGGCCAGGAAATCATCAAAGCCTTGATCTCACGGATGCACAAGGTCCTTCGCGAACTGCGCGGCCCCACACCGCAAGAGGTGTGCGACCCCTATACCAATGTCGTCCATCGCCCCAACCACAGGCCGCGGCGGTATTGGCCATGGTGGAGCCCGTTGGTGATCTCGGCCATCGCCATGGTCTGTGCCTACTGCTACTACAGCTACCGCCTGAGCCTGATAACCGCCGAAGTCCTTGAAAAGCTCGACAGCATCATCTTGCCGCAGTAGGAGGGAGCATCCGCATGCCTAGCCAATCCGACTTGCGTTTTACCTTTCAACCACTGGCTGGCCGGCTTGAGTTCGAAGTGGTGTCGTTCGAACTCGACGAAGCGATCAGCTCACCGTTCCAGCTGAAACTGGAGTTGATCAGTTTCGAAGGCGATGTCGACTTCGGCCAATTGCTCGACAAGCCGGTGCTGTTCACCCTCTGGCGCGGTGAGCGGCCGCTGCGCCACGTGCACGGCCTGGTCAGCAGTTTAAGCCAGGGCGAGACCGGCCCTTACCGCACCCGTTACCATGCCCTGGTCGAGCCGCTGCTGGCACGTGCCAGGCTGCGTTCGAACTGGCGCATCTTCCAGCACAAGACCGTG
>NZ_JBDJLK010000088.1:0-21898 GCF_039673335.1 Pseudomonas sp. TWI929 | reverse complement strand
CAAGCGCCTCCACAGCTACAACGGCTATGAAACACCGGTAGCCATGGAGGAAAAGCTCAAGATAGCGGCATGAACCTTAACCGGTGTCCAAAATTACTTGACCAGTTCACCGAAGCTCCTGACTAAGGGCATTAGGCTCAGGGCTTGCTGAACCGGTAGAACAGGTTCGGTTCGCTGACCACGTACAGGTTGCCGGCGCTGTCCATGGTCATGCCTTCGGGCTGCGGTGCATCACGGCCAAGACCGCCGAGCCCGGCGCGCAGCGAGCGAATGCTGACGAAGCGGCCGTTGCCATCGAGTTCGGTGATGTTCTTCGACTGGTCGCTGAGCAGCAGCAGGTGGCCGGTGCGCGGGTCGTAGTAGCCGTCGGACAGGTCGGTGGCGTACACACTGCGCGTAACCCAGTCGCGCCGGTCGCTGACGGTCAGTTGCAACGGGCCGCCACTGAGCGCGGTGAGCATGCCTGTCACGGTGAACAGCTGCCGTGGGGTACGCTCCTTGATGGCGAACAGGCGGTCGTGTTGGCGGTCGTATGCCACCCCTTCAAAGCCCTTGTTGTGGTGGGTCGGGTTGATATCGAGAGTAATCCACTGGGCCTGGCTGGCGAGGATCGGTTGCGGGTGGTCGGGCAGGGTAATCACGTCCAGCCGTTGCAGCTGCTCGTCACTGATGGCCAGGCGGCCATTGCCCAGGTATGCCAGGCCCTCGGTGTCCTCGAAGTCCACCAGCGGGTAGCGCGCCAGGATGTCACCGCCCTTGCTCAGTTCGAGCAGCTCCATCGGGGCACCATTGGTAATTGCCAGCAGCCGGTCGCGGTCATAGTCAAAGGTGATGCTGGAAAGGTTGTTCAGGCTTGGCTCCACCACCTTGGCATCAACCGTTACCTGGAAGGCCGGTAGCCAGATGTTCTGGCCCGGTGCCGTGTCGCCGGTCCAGCGGTTGCTCAGGTGCGCGAAGATCTGTTGGGGCCAGAACGAGCGGGCAGCTTCGACGCCCACGAAGGCCATGGCCAGCAGCACGGCTACAACGCTGATCTGACCACGGCGGTTCAAGCGCCGCAAATAATGCCGGCTCGGAGTAGGCAGGGTCTGGGTAGTCATTGTGCGGGAGCCTGTGCGGCGGTTTTCAAGGTCCCGGGCGTGTTCGCCCAGGCGAAGTGGTAGACCTGGCCCGGTGCTGCGGGCTGGCATTGGCCATTGTCGGCATCGGCACCGACCACGTACCACTCGGCACGTGAGGTGTTACCCAGCTTGCGCGCCTTGTCGGCACTGAAGCAGCGGCCCAGCTCCGTTGCCGGAATCAGGGCAAAGGCCGTGGGGTTATGGCGTAACCAGTAAGCAGCCGCATCGGCTTTGGATTGGCCGGTGAAGCCGAAGTGGACAATCGGCTGGCGGGCAAACAGCCAGTGGCCCTCGCGCCAATTCACCAGTACCAGCTCGGCGCCGCCGGTGACGCGCGCGGTTTCGGCCATCAGTGTCTCGTGAGGGTTGCGGCCTTCCTTGATGGGCTCGACGAAACCACGCGCGAACCACAGGCAGAACCACACCACGGCCACGGCGACGAATACCTTGCGCCTGGCCGGCCGGTGCAGGAAGCAACGCTTGAGCAGCCATGGCACCAGTGGGGCGATGGCCAGCACCAGGCCGGGCAATGCCGGGAAGATGTACAGCTTGCGCTTGCCACTGCTGAGGCTGAAGAACAGCAGTACCAGGGCCACCCAGCCGAGCAGCAGCAGGATGCGCCCGTCACGTTTCTGCAGTTGCCTGCGCCACGCCGGCACCAGCCATGGCAAGGCCAGGATCAACGGCATCCAGTACTTGGGGATGACCTTGACGAAGAAGTACCAGAACGGTTCGCGGTGGTCCCAGGCGTTAGCATAGCGGCTGGCGGTCTGGCGCAGCAGGATCTCCTTCAGATAGGCCAGCTCGGCCGCGCCACCGCCTTGGGCGATCGATACTAGCAGCGGCACTAACCATACCGCACAGCCAGCCAGCAACCACACCAGCCCCAGGCTCCAGCGCCAACCCTGGCCGGGCATGGCCACCACCCCGTGCCAGCGCTGACGCACCGCCCAGGCATAGGGCAGCAGCATCAGCGCCGGGACAAAGCCCACGCCCTTGCTGATGATGCCCAGGCCCATGGCCGCGCAGGCCAGGTAGAACCAGCCCCAGGCTGGCCCTAGCAGCAGGTGACGGACCAAGCCATAGAAACCCAATGCCACCCACAGGCACAGGTAACTGTCGATCTGGCCGGTGCGCAGGATGCTATAGCTCTGGTAGGTGGCCAGGAACAGCAAGGCGGCAATCACGCCGATGGGCCGGTTCCACAGGCGCCGCCCCAGGTCATGCAGCACCCAGGTGATAGTCGCCGCCGACAACAGCCCTGGCAGGTACAGGGCGACCTTGGGCGAGCCGGTCAGGTAGCTGAACAGGGCCACGGTCCACATGAACAGTGGCGGTTTGTCGCCGTAGATTTCCGCGGCGCGATGGGGGATGAACCAATTGCCGCTCTGCAGCATTTCCAGCGCGACACCGAGGAAGCGTTCTTCATCGACGTTGATCGGCTGGCGCCAGCCGATACCAGCACCCACCAACAGCAGGGCAAGGGCAACCAGGGCCAGGCGCTCGGCCCCTAGGGTCTTGAACCTTGGCAAGGGCTATTCCTTCTGCTCTTTGTAACGGGCGATCAACTGCAGGTTACGCAGGTAGACCAGCAGGCCGAACGACTGGCCAATGATGAACACCGGGTCTTTACGGTAGATGGCGTAGACCAGCAGCAAGGCGCTGCCAAGCATGCTCAGGTACCAGAAGCCCACCGGGATCACGCTGCGGCGCTTGAATTCGCTGTACAGCCACTGCAGCACAAAGCGGCCGGTGAACACGGCCTGGCCGGCGAAGCCGACGATCAGCCAGAGGGTTTCGCGGGTCATCCTTCGAGCTCCTGTGGGCGGGTGTCGAGGCGCGTGCGGCGGATCAGCCACCAGACCCCGAACAGGTCGAGAATGCCGACCAGCGCACGGTCCAGGTTGCCGTACTTGGATACCCCGGCGTGGCGCGGGCGGTGGTTGACCGGGTGCACCAGCATGCGGCCGTTGTGGCGCAGGATCAGCGCCGGAATGAAACGGTGCATGTGGTCGAAGTAGGGCAGGCGCAGGAAGGCGGCGCGCTCGATCAGCTTGAGGCCGCAACCGGTGTCCGGGGTGGCGTCTTTGAGCAGACGGCTGCGCAGGCCGTTGGCAAAGCGCGAGGCCCAGCGCTTGCTGGCAGTGTCGCGGCGGTTGACGCGGTGCCCGGCCACCAGCTGGATGCCGCCAGCAAGGTCTTCACTGCCGCGCACCAGGGCGAGCATGCCGGGAATGTCGGCCGGGTCGTTCTGCCCGTCGCCGTCCAGGGTGGCCAGCCAGCGGCCGCGAGCGGCCTGGGCGGCGTGCCAGATCGAGGTGCTCTGGCCCAGCGAGCGATCATGGCGCAGGATGCGCAACTGCGTGAAACCCTGTTGCTGCATTTGCTGCAGCACGGTCAGGGTGCGGTCGCTGCTGCCATCGTCGACCACCAGTACTTCGTAGTGTTCATCGGCCAGCGCCGTGCGAATTTCCGCCAGCAGTGCCGGCAGGTTGTCGACCTCATTCTTGGCGGGGATCAGTACCGAGAGGTCAAGTGGATCTGTCATTGAGGCTACCTGTGTTCTTGTAGTGATTGCGTGGTTCAAAGCCGATAGAAGTCCCGGTACCAGCCAACGAAGGCGGCAACGCCGTGTACCAGTGGCGTGCTTGGCGAAAAGTCGATCCAGCGTGCTAGCGAGCTCACATCTGCCCAGGTTTCCAGCACGTCGCCTGCCTGCAACGGCAGGTAGTCGCGCCGGGCCTGTATGCCCAAGGCATCCTCCAGGCACTCGACGAACTCCAGCAGGCGCACCGGCTGGCCGCAGCCAATGTTGAACAGCTGGCAGGGCGCTTGCCCGGCGTCAGGCTGTGGTGGCTTCAGGCGCAGGCGCTGGATGCTTTCGACGATGTCATCGATGTAGGTGAAATCGCGTGCCATCTGGCCGTGGTTGTAAACCTCGATGGGGCGGCCTTCGAGCATTGCCTTGGTGAACTTGAAAAGTGCCATGTCGGGTCGGCCCCACGGGCCATACACGGTGAAGAAGCGCAAGCCGGTGACCGGCAGCTGGTACAGGTGCGCGTAGCTGTGCGCCATCAGTTCGTTGGCGCGCTTGCTTGCGGCATATAGCGAAACCGGCTGATCGACTGGGTCATCGACGCTGAACGGCTGCTTGGTGTTGGCGCCGTACACCGAACTGCTGGAGGCGTAGATCAGGTGGCGCGGTGGCTGCTGGCGGCAGGCCTCAAGCAGGTTGAGAAAGCCCACCAGGTTGGACTGGCCGTAGGCGCCGGGGTTGTCCAGCGAGTAGCGCACCCCGGCCTGCGCAGCCAGGTGGATCACTTCGCTGAACGCCTGACCGGCAAACAGCTGTTGCAGATCGGCCGCGTTGGCGATGTCGAGAGTCTGGAAGCGGAAGTTGGGGTAGGCGAACAATTGCTGCAGGCGCGCCAGTTTCAGCTCGACGCTGTAGTAAGCATTGAGGTTGTCGATACCCACTACCTCGATGCCCGCTTCGCACAGGCGGCGGGCGAGGTGAAAACCGATGAAGCCGGCTGCGCCGGTGATCAGTACGGGCATGGCGGCTGCACCTGGCCACGGCCGATGCCGTAGTAAGTAAGGCCGGCGGCGACCATGTGCTCGGGCTCGAACAGGTTGCGGCCGTCGAACACCACGCGGTCGGCCAGCTGCTGCGGTACCTTGTCCAGGTTCAGCACCCGGTAGTCCTGCCACTCGGTGACGATCACCAGAGCATCGGCACCAAGCAGGGCGTCGTCCTTGCACGGCACCAGCTTCAGGTCCGGGCGTGCCCCATAGTGCCGCTGGATTTCCTCCATGGCCTGCGGGTCATGGGCCTGGACGCTGGCGCCAGCGGCCCACAGCGCTTCTAGCAGGACCCGGCTGGAGGCTTCGCGGATGTCATTGGTGTTGGGTTTGAACGACAGCCCCCACAGCGCGAAGACCTTGCCACGCACACCACCTGGGTAGTGACGCTTGATCTTGTTGAACAGCCGGTTCTTCTGGCGCTCGTTGACCGACTCCACAGCACGCAGCAGTTGCGGTTCGAAGCCTTCGGCCTCGGCACTCCTGCGCAGCGCCTGCAAGTCCTTGGGGAAGCACGAGCCGCCAAAGCCGCAGCCGGCGTAAATGAAGTCGTAGCCGATGCGCGGGTCCGAACCGATGCCACGGCGCACCATCTCGATATCGGCGCCCAGGTGTTCGGCCAGGTTGGCGATTTCGTTGATGAAGGAGATCTTGGTCGCCAGCATGCAGTTGGCGGCGTACTTGGTCAGCTCGGCGCTGCGGGCGTCCATGATCATGAGTTTTTCGCGGTTGCGGCTGAACGGCAGGTACAGCTCGCGCAGCAACTCGATTTCGGCTGGCGCGGCACCGCCGATGATGATGCGCTCCGGGCGCATACAGTCATCCAGGGCCGAACCCTCCTTGAGAAACTCCGGGTTGCTGATCACCTGGAAGCGTTCGGTATCGGCCACGGCCTGAGCGATACGGGCCTTGATGCGGTCCACCGTGCCAACCGGTGAGGTGGATTTGTTGACGATGACCTTGGGTTCATCGGCGTGTTCGAGAATGCTGTCGACCACGGCGAACACGTGCCGCATGTCGGCGCTGCCATCGGCCTGCGGCGGGGTGCCGACGGCGATGAACTGCAGCCTGGCGTATTTGGTAGCCTCCCTGGCATCGGTGGTGAAGCGCAGGCGACCGCAGGCCAGGTTCTTCTCCAGCATCGGCGCAAGGCCAGGCTCGAAGATCGGGCAATGGCCTTCATTGAGCCTGGCGACCCGCTCGGCGTCGACATCCATGCACAACACCGAATGCCCCACCTGGGCCAGACACACTGCCTGGGTGAGACCGACATAGCCGGTACCGAAAACCGTGACCTTCATTTAACAGCTCCTTGATAAGAAAGCTGAAAAAAAATGTCACATCGTTGTTTAGAAATTGTTACCTGTTAGATGATTTCATGGGCTATGTAGCCGGGATCCCATTTCGCCCAACCAGAGCATCTAGACTTACAGACAGCTCGCAATCATGCGTTGTACGGCGAGCCCAAACCCTTGAACCGACCACCGCCTCCCCGGAGCGGATGTCTCTCGCTGGCGATGGCCTTCTTGCAGAGGAGGGCAGGTCATGGACGAGGCAAGGCTTCACGATTTCATGGGCAAACTGGTGGGTGACATGGGTGCGGCAGCAACCCTGGCCAACGTCATCCTCGGTGATGAGCTGGGGCTGTACCGGGCCATGGCCGACAGCCAGCCGACCACCCCCGAGGCACTGGCGGCGAAGACCGGCTGCCACCCACGCTTGGTGCGTGAGTGGCTCAACGCCCAGGCGGCATCGGGCTACATGGTGCATGACAAAGGCAACTTCGTGCTGCCCGAGGAGCAGGCCATGGCCCTGGCGCTGGAGGATTCGCCCGCTTACATGGCCGGTGGCGCGGCAGTGATCGCTGCGCTGTTTCACGACAAGGACAAGCTGGTGGCGGCCATGCGTGGGGACGGAGGGCTGGCCTGGGGCGACCATCATCCGTGCATGTTCAGTGGCACTGAGCGCTTTTTCCGGCCGGGTTACCGCACCTTCCTGGTGGCCGACTGGTTGCCGGCGCTCGAGGGTGTGGTGGGCAAGTTGCAGGCTGGCGCCAAAGTGGCGGATGTTGGTTGTGGGCACGGTGCTTCGACCCTGGTCCTGGCCCAGGCGTTTCCGGCGTCTACGTTCACGGGCTACGACTACCACGCACCGTCCATTGCCACTGCCAACGAGCGTGCGCGTGAGGCAGGGCTGGAAGGGCGAGTGAGCTTCCAGCAGGCCAGCGCCAAGGACTACCCGGGGCATGACCATGACCTGGTGTGCTTCTTCGATTGCCTGCACGACATGGGTGACCCGGTGGGGGCTGCGAAGCACGCCTATCGCGCCTTGAAGGCCGACGGCACGGTGATGCTGGTGGAGCCTTACGCCGAGGATTCGCTGGAGGGTAACCTGACACCGGTTGGCCGGTTGTTCTATGCGGCGTCGACGTTTATCTGCACGCCAAATTCATTGTCGCAGGAGGTAGGGCTGGGGTTGGGCGCGCAGGCTGGCGAGGCGCGCTTGCGGGCGGTGTTCGAAGAAGCGGGGTTCAGCCGCTTCCGGCGGGCGACGCAGACGCCGTTCAACCTGATTCTGGAAGCCCGGAAGTAGAGGTTAGCCTGTACCGGCCGCTCCCACAGGTAATGTGCTTGCATCAGGCCTGTGGGAGCGGGCGTGCCCGCGAAGAGGTCGGGCCTGTAAATGCAGAAGGGGCGCCATGTTGGCGCCCCTTCTGTGTTACTGCTTAGGCTTCAGCGTCCCAGGGACGATCACCTTTTTCATCTTTGACGCGGGTCGGCAGGCCCATCACATCCAGCGCCTTGAGGAACGGCTCGGCTGGCAGCTCCTCGACGTTGACCATGCGCTTGGCATCCCACTCACCACGGGCAACCAGCAGGGCAGCGGCCACTGGCGGTACACCGGCGGTGTAGGAAATGCCCTGGCTGTCGGTCTCGGCGTAGGCTTCTTCGTGGTCGGCCACGTTGTAGATGAACACTTCGCGCGGCTGGCCATCCTTGGTGCCCTTGACCAGGTCGCCGATGCAGGTCTTGCCGGTGTAGCCCGGGGCCAGCGAGGCTGGATCCGGCAGCACGGCCTTGACCACTTTCAGCGGTACCACTTCCAGGCCTTCGGCGGTTTTCACCGGTTGCTCGCTGAGCAGGCCCAGGTTCTTCAGCACGGTGAACACATTGATGTAGTGCTCGCCGAAGCTCATCCAGAAACGCACGTTCGGCACGTTGAGGTTCTTCGAAATCGAGTGAACTTCATCGTGGCCGGTCAGGTACAGGTTTTGCGAGCCTACCACTGGCAGGTCGTCGGTACGCTTGACCTCGAACATGGTGTTGCTGGTCCACTGGCTGTTCTGCCAGCTCCACACTTGCCCGGTAAACTCGCGGAAGTTGATTTCCGGGTCGAAGTTGGTGGCAAAGTACTTGCCATGCGAACCGGCATTGACGTCGAGAATGTCGATCGAATCAATGCTGTCGAAATACTGCTGCTGCGCAAGCTTGGCGTAGCTGTTCACCACACCCGGGTCGAAACCGACGCCGAGAATGGCGGTAATGTTCTTTGCTTGGCACTCTTCGAGGTGTTTCCACTCGTAGTTGCCGTACCACGGCGGGGTCTCGCAGATCTTGCCCGGCTCTTCGTGGATGGCGGTGTCCAGGTAGGCGACACCGGTATCGATGCAGGCACGCAGCACCGACATGTTGAGGAAGGCGGAACCTACGTTGATCACGATCTGCGATTCGGTCTCGCGGATCAGCGCCTTGGTTGCCTCGACATCGAGGGCGTTGAGCGAGAAGGCCTGGATGTCGGCGGGTACCTTGAGGCTACCCTTGGCCTTGACGCTGTCGATGATGGCCTGGCATTTGGAGATGTTCCGTGACGCGATAGCGATACGACCCAGTTCGTCGTTATGCTGCGCGCACTTGTGGGCCACCACCTTGGCGACACCTCCTGCACCAATGATAAGAACGTTCTTCTTCAATTTACCTTTTGCTCCTTACTTGGAAAGCCAGTCTTACGACAGGCTGGAAACGTAGTCTTCGAAACCGAACTCGCGGACAACTTCGACGCTGCCGTCGAGTTGCTTGACCACGATGGAAGGCATCTTCAGACCGTTGAACCAGTTTTTCTTGACCATGGTGTAACCCGCCGTGTCGATGAACGACAGGCGATCGCCAATGGCCAACGGACGATCGAATTGGTACTCGCCGAAGATGTCGCCGGCCAGGCACGACTTGCCGCAGACCATGTAGGTGTGCTCGCCGTCGTTGGGGGCCATCTTGGCGTTGAGGCGGTAGATCAGCAGGTCGAGCAGGTGCGCTTCGATCGAGCTGTCGACCACGGCCAGGTGCTTGCCGTTGTACAGGGTGTCGAGCACGGTCACTTCCAGCGAGGCGCTGTTGGTGATGGCGGCTTCGCCCGGCTCCAGGTACACCTGCACGCCGTACGTTTCCGAGAAGGCTTTGAGGCGCGCGCAGAAGGCGTCTACCGCATAGTCTTCACCGGTGAAGTGGATACCACCACCCAGGCTGACCCACTCGACCTTGTGCAACAGGTGGCCGAAGCGCTCTTCGATGTGCGTGAGCATCTTGTCGAACAGGCCGAAGTCGCCGTTCTCGCAGTTGTTGTGGAACATGAAACCAGAGATCTGCTCGATCACCTTTTCGATCTTTTCCGGGTCCCATTCGCCCAGGCGGCTGAACGGGCGGGCCGGGTCGGCCAGCAGGTAGTCGGAGCTGCTGACCTGCGGGTTGACGCGCAGGCCGCGGACTTTACCTTCGGACTGTTCGGCAAAGCGCTGCAGCTGGCCGATCGAGTTGAAGATGATCTTGTCGCAGTTCTCGAGCATTTCCTCGACCTCGTCGTCGGCCCAGGCCACGCTGTAGGCGTGGGTTTCGCCGGCGAACTTCTGGCGGCCGAGCTTGAGCTCGAAGAGGGACGACGAAGTGGTGCCGTCCATGTACTGCTGCATCAGGTCGAACACCGACCAGGTGGCGAAGCACTTGAGGGCGAGCAGCGCCTTGGCACCGGAGTGTTCACGCACGTAGGCGATCTTCTCCATGTTGCTGAGCAGCTTGGTTTTATCGATGAGGTAATACGGCGTCTTGATCATTTAAAGGCCCCCGGCCAGGCCGGCCAAAAAAAAGACACGCATTGTGCCTTCACTTGCCGCAGACCGAAAGGGCACAAGGCGTTTTTCGTCTGCGTTGGTGCAGTTACCGGTTAAATTTTCCGGCTGTGCTGGGGCTAGTAGTACAGAGAGAAGGGAACAGTCTGATGACAACCTGACCAATGGCAGGGTCGGATCATCCATGATGCGTTGCCCGTGTCGGCCCTTTCGCGGGTTTACCAGCGAATGGGCCGGCACAGCCAGCATCAGTCGACCTGCTTCAACCAGGCCTGAATCTGTTCCAGAGTCGCGGTAGCTCCACCACAAACGACCACCAGCACGTTTTGATAGCTGGCCAGGACATTGTCGCCATAAGCCAACGCCAATGCCGCCCCACAGGCCGGCTCCACCAGCACCCGATGGTCCAGCAGGAACCGCTCGCAGGCTTCCAGCGCCGCACGGTCACTGACCAGGTGGCTATGCACGGGATGCTGCTGCACGCTCACCAGTGCCTGATCAGCCACACGTTTTGCCCCCAGTGACGTCGCCACCGAGGTGATGCGCTCCAGCTCCACCGAGTGTCCCGCCTGCATGGCCGCATGCAGCGACGCTGCGCCGGTGGTCTCCACCGCCAGCACCGGCACATCACCCCAGCCATGGCGTTGCAGCCCCTCGACCACGCCGCTGAGCAAGCCACCACCACCCACCGACAGCACCACCGCGTCTGGTTTCAGGTCGGTCTCGGCCACTTCATCCACCAGGCTGGCATGCCCGGTCCACAGCAGCGGGTCGTCGAACGGGTGAACAAAGGCGTCGTTGGGGCCTACCAAGGTCTGGGCCAGTTCGTTGGCCTCTTGCCAGGAGCTGCCGTGCACTACCACCTTGGCGTCTTCCAGGCGCAGCAGTTCCTTGGCCCGCTCGGTGGTAGTCTCGGGCACCACCACGGTCACCGGCACACCCAGCTTGCGCCCGGCATAGGCCACCGCCAGGCCGGCGTTGCCCCCGGAGGAGGACACGAAATGTTGTGCGCCACGGGCTTGGTGCACTTCGCAGGCATGGCCCACGCCGCGCAGCTTGAACGAGCCGCTGGGCTGCAGGGCATCGAGCTTGAGCCAGATGTTACGGCCGGCGGCCAGCGACAACGGGCGCGATTCGATCAGGGGCGTGTGGATATGCAACGTCATTGGCTGGCTCCGCGTAAATGCTCGAGGTAGTTGTAAATGGTGTAGCGGGTCACGCCGAGGGCGCTGGCGGCCTTTTCCACGCCGCCCTTGACGATGAACAGGCCGCGCTCCTGCATCACCCGCACGGCCTCGACCTTGGCCTGCTTGTTCATCCGCCCCTGGCCACTGCGCTGCAGCGAGGCCTGAATGATCTCGCTCATCAGCAGTTCCATGTCGGCGGGCTCGTTGACTGCAGGTGCGCTGGCACCTAGCGGCTGAAGCTGCTGGAGAAAGCTCATGGCAGCGTCCAGGCCGGTGACGTCGGTATTGACGCAGAGGCTGGCGAACGGTTGGCCGCTGCTGTCGCGGAAGATCGCGGTGGCGCTGCGTAGGGTGCGGCCCTTGAGCGTGGTGGGGTAGTCGGGCAGCACCACGGGTTCGCAGCCATGCTGGTCGGCCGAGGCTTGCATCAGCGCCTTGAAGCCCTGGTCCTGCTCCGGGGCGGCGAGGATCGGGCTGCCGATGCTACGGCCGGAAAGGTGGCCGTTGACGATCGCCACCACGGAATGCTCCGGGCGGTCGAGGTCGTGCAGGAGGATTTCCATGTTGCGCGCGGCAACGCTGCCCAAGGCCTGGATGGCGGCCTTGAGCACGGTCAGGGTGAGCTGGCGTTCTTCGCTAGGGGTAATGGGCATGGCAGATCGCAAAATCAACGTTTTGTGTATTTTTACACAATATGTTGATTTTGGCGATGCTGATAAATTTTTCGTCTGGCTATTCGCGGGTAAACCCGCTCCCACAGGTACCGCAGCGCATTCAAGGGCGGCGCAGTACCTGTGGGAGCGGGTTTACCCGCGAATGGGCCGCAAAGCGGCCCCTGTAAAACTCAGCCCAAGGCTGGAGTGCGCGGCGGGATCATGCGGCGCGAGCCGGTCGCCTCAAAGGCCGCACCAAAGCTCAGCAGCGCATTGTCGCTATAGGCGCGCCCGGCAAAGGTCAGCCCCACCGGCATGCCGATATCGGCCATCACGCCCATCGGCACGGTCACGGTCGGTACGCCCAGATGACGGATCGCCAGGTTGCCGTTGGCCACCCAGATACCGTTGCTCCAGGCGATATCCGCCGATGCCGGGTTGACGTCGGCATCCGCCGGGCCCACGTCGGCCACGGTGGGGAACAGCACCGCGTCCAGGCCCAGTTGGTCCATCCAGTCTTCCAGGTCTTGCTTGCGGGTCTGTTCTAGGCCGCGCAGGCCGTCGGGCAGGGTCTCGATCTGGTCCCAGGTCTTCAGGCCGCGCTTGGCCATGTTGACGTACTCGTCCATGCCGGCAGCCAGGTCGTCCTCACGGTTGGGCAGGGTGCCCGGGTCGTGCGGGAAGATCTGCGGGCCATCAACATCAGCCAGGCGGTTGAGCTTGGGGTCGTTGTTGGCGCGCAGGAAGTCGTCGAAGCCCCAGCCCGACAGCTCCCACAGCTCGTCATGCAGGAATTCCTTGCTGACGATGCCGCGGTTGTACACGGTCGGCGCGCCAGGGCGGTCGCCTTCGCAATTGGATACCAGCGGGAAGTCCACTTCCAGCACTTCGGCACCGGCCGCTTCCAGGGCCTGGCGCGCCTGCTGCCACAGGTCGATCACCGTGGCGCGGGTGTTGATGCGCTGGCCGGTCGGGCCACCGATACCAGGCTTCTCGGAGGTGCCAGCTTCGCTGTCGGCATTGATGTACATACGTGGCACGCCAAAGCGCTTGCCCTTGAGCGAGCTGGCATCCACTGCCAGGTCCAGGTACGAAGCCGGGCGCACCGTCGAGGCAGCCGGGATCGGCACCCAAGGCTGCAGGCGCCACAGGTCGCCGCGCTTGTCAGCGTCATCGGCTACCACCACGTCGAGGATTTCCAGCAGGTCAGCCATGGTGCGCGCATACGGCACCACTACGTCCATGGTCGGCGTCAGCGGCCAGTTGCCGCGCACCGAGATCACCCCACGCGACGGGGTGTAGGCGCACAGGCCATTGTTGGACGCCGGGCCGCGGCCGCTGGACCAGGTTTCTTCGGCCAGGCCGAAGGCACTGAAGCTGGCAGCGGTGGCGGTGCCGGCACCGTTGGACGAGCCCGAGGCGAACGGTGCGGTCAGGTAGCTGGCGTTGTACGGGCTTTCGGCGCGGCCATACACGCCACGCTGCATGCCACCGTTGGCCATGGGCGGCATGTTGGTCTTGCCCAGGCACACGGCGCCAGCGGCGCGCAGGCGCTCGATGGTGAAAGCGTCGCGCTGGGCCACCAGGTCCTTGAAGGCCGGGCTGCCCGATGCAGCGGTCAGGCCCTTGACCAGGTAGCTGTCCTTGGCGGTGTAGGGGATACCATCCAGCGGGCTCAGCACCTGGCCCTTGGCACGGCGGGCGTCGGAGGCTTCGGCTTCTTTCAGCGCCTCAGGGTTGCGCACCACTACGGCGTTCAGTGCGGTGGCAGTATCGGCGCCATCGTAGGCGTCGATACGTGCCAGGTAGGCCTTGACCAACTCGACCGCCGTCGTGCGGCCCGACTCAAGCGCGTCGCGCAGCTCGGCAATGGAAACCTCGGTTACCTCGATCATGCGTTCACCAAAAATTGTGCAGGTGGGGGCTAATGCGAGGAGTGTACAAGAAGGGCTTGACGGGCGCAGGTTTGCGCAGGGGCAAATGGTTTTATGCAGGCTGGCATTGTCGGGGCCTTCTCAGGTACTACGCGGACTCTTGTGGGAGCGGCCTTGCGTCGCGATGGGCTGCAAAGCAGCCCCAGGTTTTCAGCGCAGATGCATAACGGTTCGCCGATTCGGGCGAATGCGAAGGCGCCCTTATTGTCAAGGAGGCTGGAATGGCGGTGGCCGAGCTGGACAATGGGGTTCATGGCTACTCCATTTACTGCAGCAAGATACTGTTGAGCGAAGCCACTACCTCGTTTCTGATAAGGTGCAGCTGGTAACTGAAATAGCTGTACATAGCCGCGATGGTGCCGACAGCTACCAATAGCGGGCTCCACCATGGCCAGTAACGGCGCATGCCCGGTTTGTGTGGAGCTACATGGGCCAATGCATCAGGGAACAGGTCTGGCAGAGGGCCGCGCAGGTCGCGGATGGCTTTGCGCAACTCGGTGATATGGCGTTCAAGCACTTGCTTGCCATCGCGGGCGATGGCGTATTTGCCTTTCAATCCCATGCATAGCACCAGGTACATGAACTCCAGCACGTCCTGATAGCGCTTGGGCTCCTGCATCATGTTGGCCAGCAAGTTGAAGAACCTGTCTCCGCCAGTGGTTTCATCGTGGAACTCACCCAGCAGGGGATGCTGGCTCCAACTGGAGTTGCGGCCCCAAGGTGTGCGCATCACGGTTTCGTCCAGATACAGGCACAGTGCATACGAGTAGGCGGACACCAGCACAGGTTCGTATGAACGCTGGTGCATCTCTTCCACAATGTTGGTGATCTGGGTGTGGACCAGGCGATGCAGCGTTTCGACATCCTCGTACTCATCCAGCGCCTGCAGATTCATGGCCAGCCCGATCAGAGACATGGCCGCATCGCACATGGGGTTCATGAAGCCGGTGCGTAATGAGAAGTCCGGGTCTGCGGGGCCGGGGGGAGTCATGTTCCGGAAAGGTGTATTGACCTTGCCGGGTGCAGGAGAAACGCCGGGCGAATCTGCTTGCTTTTCGAGTTTTGCCAGAAGTAGGTTGCTTTTCATCGTGTAGAGTCTCTCTTCTTTCGTCTCGCTTCAGTAACGCAGAGGCCGCCATATCATTCAGCGGGACGGATTGATAATGCTCGGGTCAAGGCATCAGTTATCCTGTCTGACGCCATTCACGCGGATAACCGGTTTGCGCTTTTCAGCAAAGCCACATAGCACGTCGTTTGCGTGAGGGAAGGCGACGTAAGGGACGTTGTATTGGATCCAGGCCTCTGAACTGTTGAGGCAGGCGTACAAGAGGAATAGCGTTAGCTGGATTGGTATTGTTATAGGTGCCTTGAGCCAGCCGTAAGGTTGGCAAAGCTCTTTTTTGAAGTCGACAAGCCATTGCCCATACGGTTGGATAGCCGCTTCGCGCCGGCTGAGTTTTGCAGTGAGGGGCGGAGGAGCTGGTAGCCCTTCAGGGCCGTATGCCATGAAGTGCTGCAGGTATGCCCAGAGGGTACGTGCTGAACGGCTGCCGTCGATAACGCCCAAATTACCGCAGGCAATGCACAACTCTGTGGGTGGACTCACTGTGTAGTCGATGCCGATAAGGTAGAGCGGGTGGCGAGAAGTGTAGGTGTGTGCCGTGACAATAGGAATAAAACCAGCAATCCCCTCAATCTGATCCCAATCGAAGATAAGCATCTTGTTTGGGGTCTTGGGGGGGATGAAGTAAACCTTACGGGTGATGCGATTGATTCGGACGAAAGCACCGCGACAGCGGTGTGCGCCGCTCGCAAAATAGAAAATCAGCGCAATGCAAGGCAGCATGGGCATTGTAAATAATATGCCTTTCAGGATTTCTGTGTCTATACCTACTATGAGCCCAGTGGATAAGCAGATGACTGGTGAGAGTATTAGTGATACGCCGATGAAGCCAGCGCTTCCCCCTTGTGTGATATTGTAGTAGGTCTCCAATTCAATGCATCTTTCATTAATGTGCCGTACGCCATCTGGCTCAGGGGTGATTGATTTGTGAACGCCATGACGAAGGCGTGAGCCTCCAAGGCGAAGGTTTTTAGGTAAGTATTTTATTTGCATAGTGGTTTCAATGGTTGGTAAAGGTTAAATCTAATTTTTAGTCGGATTCGACCTCTCGGTTGTGCTGATGGCGTTTTTATCGCTTATTGGTTGTCTTGTTTTACTCCATTTATTCTGATGACTGGTTTGCGCTTTTCAGCAAAGCCGCATAGCACGTCATTGTTATGAGGGAAAGTTACATAAGGCACATTATGTTGAACCCAAGCCTCTGAACTGTTGAGGCAGGCAAGCAGAAAAAATAGCGTTAGCCGGATTGGCACTGTAACAGGAGCCCATAGCCAACCGTGCGGTTCGCAAAGCTCCTTTTTGAAATCGCCGAGCCATTCTCGATAGGGTTGGATGGCTGCTTCTCTCCGACTAAGTTTCGTAGCCAGGCTTGGAGGAGGTGGCAAGCCACCAGGGCCATGTGCCATGAAATGCTGCAGATAGGCCCAGAGGGTGCGTGCAGAGCGATTACCATCGATGACCCCGAGGTTGCCGCAGGCAATACACATTTCAGTAGGTGGACTCATTGAATAGTCTATTCCAACCAGGTAAAGCGGATGGCGTGAGGTGTAACCATGTGACGTAACAATAGGAATGAATCCAGCAAAACCTTCTATCTGATCCCAGTCGATGACGTGCATCGTTTGGGGAGTCTTAGGGAAGATGTAATACACCTTGCGGGTTAAGCGGTTAATTCGAATGAAAGTCCCGCGGCAGCGGTGCGCACCGTTGGCAAAATAGAAAACAATCGCGAAGCAAGTTAAAGCTGGGCTCCAGACAAGTATGGCTATAAGCATCTCTCGATCAGGCCAGTAGATGATCGCAAAGACAATAGACATGATTCCAGATATAAGTATTGAAACGCCGATGAAGCCGGCACTGCCGCCCTGAACATGGTTGGCATATGTCTCAAGCTCTATGCACTTTGCGTTGATGCGTCTTACACCATCTGGTTTAGGTGGTAGGTCCTGATGCAGGCCGTGATAAAGTCTGGTGCTTCCGAATAAAAAGTTTCTGGGTATTCGCTTGGTTTTCATAGTCACTCAGGTGCTTTAACAGGTTCAAGTTTGGCTGGGTCAACCGGGTCTGACATGAGGTTGGCAGCTTTAATTTCTAATGGCTCCGGTGCCCCGTGCTGGTGAAAATGAATCTCAGGGTTTTCAAGGTCGGGAATAAACAGATACTCAAATAGAACCTTCGTTGATTGATGCATTTGAATGCTCCAGCCGCTGGGTTTCTCTGCATGATATAGTGGTGTTACGAGGCATTCACTTTCAAAGTCAAATGATCTGGTATGTAAAGTGTGTGCGATTGGTCCATCGACAGACTTGAGGGTTGTCATTTTATTTTTAAAGGAAAGGCGGGTGTCGAATATGCACTGGAAATCGGCTATGGCTGAAGGTAATTGGTACATGATGCGTAGAGTGCCTACGCGGAAACCGGATGTTTGCTGCCAGTCAACAGCGAGTCGGGGGCGATAATACAAACTATGTATTGCGTCGAGTTCCTGCTGGTTAGTGTATCGCCTACGGTGATTTCCCCAAGCACTGTGCTTTAGCCAAATATCAACAGGTCCGTGCTTTGCGATGTCTACGCCTGCCATGAAAGCAATTCCTATACCGAGGGCAATGAGTGCAATTACCGACCATCCCAGTGGTGTCAGTCCCAGTACGGCAACCTTGGCGCCTATTGCCATGCTTGCTGCCGCCGCTGTACCGCCACCCCACGTAGCTAGAGAAATGACTCCCCCAGCGAGGGCCGATCCAAAGTACAGGGCCGCTTGTTCGGGGTTTTGGTCTCGAAAAGCGAAGAAGCTCCTCAACCCATCGGCAACAGATGCAATGCCAGCTCCTCCCGCGCTAAAAGCAGCAACTCCAACTCTCGTTGATATGATCCTCATTCCTATCGCTGAAGTTGAATTTCCTTTCGCTTGATGGCCTAAGGCTGCTGCAATAGCTGAAATTTCGATAGTTGCTCCGATGAATGTAGTGGTTGCACCTGCCAGATCGGCATAGCTCAGTAATTTGTTGCCACTATTCTGTGTTTTTCTTAATGAGCTGGTGAAGTTTACAATGGCTAAGTATGCTCCGAGGCCTGCTAGCATTGGCCCTATGCTGGTACTAAGCACGGATTGCATACCGGAGAAAATATTTCTTCCGTTCTGAAGTGGTTGCGTCGCATGAGGGGGCGATTTGGAGTTGTATACTCTCTCGAAGGTTGTCTCTCCAACTTTCACCCACTCATAGATATTCACACGAACCGAAAAGTCCACTTGGCCAACTTTGATCTCCGGCAGTTTCCAAGTTTTCAGATACTCACTGCCAGGCGCCTGATGTAACTGAAACTCCCGCGCCTGCCGCATCAGTTCGGCAAGACTGATCTCATGCATGACAATCGTCGCATTGAAACGAATCTCCACCACATGCCGTAACCGCCGCACCAGTACATCCGCCGGGTGAGAGGCCGGCAGTGCCTGCAGCAGCCCGAGCAAGGCATTGGTTGCAGGCGTGGCGGCGTACTCTTCGAGGTAATTGTCCAACACCGAAAGCACACCTTTGGCGATGTCACCCGTCTTGTCCTTGATGCGGCTGGCCAAGACCTGGCTACCATTGCTCATGGCAAGCCAGAACGGGCTGTGCTCGGGCGGCATCATCACCACCTGTTGCAGCAGCTGCTGCCCCTCGCTTGAGTGCACCAGCCCTCCTATGCAGTCGAACACCACTTCTTCATAGGCATCGGCAACGGCCTTCACCTTCAGGTCGAAGCTGCTGAGGGCCAGGCTCAACAGGTGCTCGGTCCCAACGTGTTGCACCCAAGCGACAATGTCTTTGACCTGCTGCCCGATGGCGCTATCGAGCTTCGCCAGCTCCTTGGCATATAGGTCTGGGAAGCGCATGGCGCCGTCGTAGTCCAGCAGCTTGCGCTGGCGGGTGAGGGTGCTGGCCGTCTCGGCGCTGTGCTTGGCCGCTTCATCTGCGGCCTTGAAGTAGCCAGCAATGAACTTGGCGCTCTGTAGGCGATGAGCATGCTGCCCGGCGTAGCGGGTTTTTTTCTCGACGCTAAGGGTGACCAGGTGATGCAGCTCGCTGACCACGCCAATCGGGTCGTGTAGCGCCACGGCCAGTGGGCTGACGCCTGGCCGTGGGCCCAGGTGGCGTACCAAGTTGTTAAGCGATTGGCCATAGCGTGCTGCAAAGTCCGGTCGCCTCGATGCGCCGGCAAAAGCGGGGAAGATGCCGGTGGTGCCGGTGTTATTCAGTTCGGTTACGGCATTGCCGACAAAGGCGGCATCGAACACATGCGGCTGCATGGGCAGCTCCGCCGGTTTTACCTTGCTCGCGAGCTTGCTGCGCAGGCCGCCCTGGTCCTGTTCGATCTGCCACAGCACGGCATGGCTGAGCAGGGCTTCGCTGATCAGCAAGTAGACCGTGTCTGCAATACTCGTTTCAGGGGCCAACACTGTGTGGCTGGCGCGCACCACATCGGGCCTGGCGTGGCTGCCGGGGGTGTCGCTGTTGTAATCGTCGTTGGTCCACCACAGGTGGGCAAAGCGGACGTCTTCGGTGACCTGATAGTGGCGGGTCTTCATCCGCCCGTGCTGGAAGTAGAACAGGTACACATAGCTGCCAGGGCGCAGCAGCCTCAGGCCATATGCCTTGGCGGTTTGCAGGGGCGGGTAGTGGTCGATATCCAGCGTCTGGAAGATTTCCCGGTCCAGCGGTTGGTCGGCGATGCCGTAGCGCACGGGGTACAAGGGGATGCCGCGCTCACAGGGCGGCGGGGCAATGGCCTGGCCGACCCTGGGGGCGCTGGGGTGGTCGGGTTGGATCGCGCGTTTATAGGTGCTGGTCATTTTGCGTTTCTCGACTGTATGGGGGTGGAGATCTCTAGGAGGCGGTCATTGATCTCCATCAGCCGTTGGCGTCCCTGGATTGCGGTATAGAGCAACAGGTTGTAGATGGCGTGATCCTTTACGAACGGCTCTTCTGGAAAGAACAGGCGCAGTTGCATGTAGTAGCTGCGGTCATCTTCGAGCTGGAACCCGCAATAGCTGGCTTCCTTGTCGTAGTCGGCGAGCTGGCGGTGCAGCGCCACAGGCTCGATTTGTGCACCCAAGGTCTGTAAGTGCTGACTCAGCTGATGGCGTGCGTGCCGCATGAACCAGGCGTGGGCGGCGCTGCCAAGGGCAGCTTCATCTGTGCTGGTGAGGGCATGGGGCGAGGTTTCTGCTTGAACGAAGTCAGGGTCGTCTTCGATCGCCAGCTGCAGCCAGCAGTCGCGCTCTAGCCCGCTGTGCCAGATTATCCGCTGGACAGGGCTGAACAGGTGGCGCAAATACGGCTGTTCAAGCGCTTCGCCCAGCTCTTCAAGCTTGCGCAGGCTTTGCCACTGGAAGGCGAGTGTGTTGCCGTCGGCTGCTTTTAGTTGCCCGATACGTTGCAGTGGGCCCACAAGCGCGGATGGATCACTCGGGCCAAACAGGATCAGGCCCGCCTGCTGTGGCCCCCACGTATCGAGAAACTGCGCCAGCAGCGCTGGGTTGGCACGCGCCAGAAGCGGACCTGCCTGATAACCGGGTAGGCCATACTCGTCGGCGGTTCCGCGCCATACCCAGTGGTGCTCCCCCGGTGCTGACAAGGGGCGGATGGCGTCTGCCAGTAAAGGTATATGCTCCCCATTGAGTAACAGCCAGGCATGCCCCGGTTGTTGCAGCGGCCAGCTCGGTTCAGGCACGACAGTTACGCATTGGCGGGGCCAGCCCGCTGCGATGTAGGCTTCATCCATCATGCGCTTGCCTTGTTGCAAGGGCAGGGCACACGTGTACAACGCCCGTCACTGCGCATGCCGCACACTTGGTCCAGGCCGGTGCCCTGAACAGGCGCGCCGGATGCAAGGTGGCTGTTGCCAGCACCAGCAGCCTGCATATCCATGGGGGCCTCGATGTGCAGCGCCACGCCTTTTAGCGTTATGCCGCTCTCGTTGATCAGGATCGTGCCGCCTGCACCTTCAAGCACAATTTCGTCCTGCACCCGCAGCGCGAAACGCATGGCGTGCTGCTGGATTTCCTGCCCGGCAACCAGATGCAGGTGGCCTTGAATTTTCTGCTCCTGGTGCCCGCCAACCTCAAGCGTGTGATTCACCGCTGTCTTATCGATGCGATGGTTAACGACCTCCAGGATGTGGTCTTTCCCGATGGTGGTTATCCGGTTGCGCCTGGCATCGAAAAATGCGTCCTGGCCAATGCTGACCCGTTCATCGTTGCCGACGGTTTCACTACGGTCATTTCCGATGGCGATGGTTTCGTCATGCCCGACTTGCTCACTGCGGTTGTTACCGATCTGGGTAGCCTGGTCGTGCTTGACGATATTGTTCTGGTCCCGCTCGGCATGGATAAACACCTCCTGGCGGCCCAACTCGTCCTCGAAACGCAGCTCGTTGAAACCATCGCCCTTGTGGGTCTGGCTCTTGATGGTCATGCGCGTCTTGTGTTCGGGCAGGTCGTAAGGCGGTAGCTGATCGCCGCAGTAGGTGCGCCCGGTGATCATCGGCTGGTCGGGGTCGGCGTTGACGTACTGGATGATCACGTCCTGGCCTATCCGTGGAATCGCCATCGAGCCCCAGCTGCCGCCGGCCCAGCCTTGCGACACCCGTACCCAGCAGGAACTGAATTCGTTGTTGTTGCTTTCCCGGTCCCAAGGGAAGCTGACCTTGACCCGGCCCCACTCGTCGCAATAGATCTCCTCGCCGGGCGGGCCGACCACGGTGGCCATGTGCGGGCCGTCGATGCGTGGTTTGGCCAACGGTGCGGGGCGCCATTCACCTCTGCCGGGCACCAGTACGGCTTCCTGTTTGTAGCGCGTGCCTTGCTCGGCGCCGGCGGCCTCTTCCTGCAGGCTGGTGAACTGGACGCCTTCGTGGTGCACGCTGATCGTGCGCCAGTGCACGTTGAGGTCTTCACGCGGGTGTTCGATGAGGGTGAAGCTCAGCCCCGGTTGCAGGCGGACATCGTCGCCTTCCACTTCAGCAATGCGCGCATCGTGGCGCAGGGCCGTGAGGCGGGTGGCGGTGAACGGGACTCCGACCGCATCCCGTTTGTAGCGCCCGGGGTAGTCGAAGCGCTCATAGTTCTGCGACTGGTGGGTGATGTTGCCGTCAGTCGCGCGGTGTTCCTGGCGGTATTGCGGGTTGGTGAAGGTGTAGTCC
>NZ_JBDJLK010000087.1:0-22345 GCF_039673335.1 Pseudomonas sp. TWI929 | reverse complement strand
CTGCAGGCCCCATCCATGGGGCCTCAGCGCTTGACGGGCATCCATGCCCGTCACCTCCCTCCGCAAGCCCTTCGCTCGGCCTCCTGAAGTCGCGAAGATCAAGATCAAGATCAAGATCAAGATCAAGAGCAAGAGAGCGGCGAGGTTTGGGCCATCACAGACAAAACTCTACAATCCGAGTAAAGTGCCGCCCCCGCCGTTTTCAGCAAAAGGATCCCTCCCATGACACACCCATTGGACATCGCCGTCGTCGGCGCCACCGGCAGCGTCGGTGAAGCCTTGGTGCAGATCCTTGAAGAGCTGGATTTCCCGGTCGCCACCCTGCACCTGCTGGCCAGCATGGAATCGGCGGGCAGCAGCGTGATGTTCGCCGGCAAGAAGCTCAAGGTGCGCGAAGTGGACAGCTTCGACTTCACCCAGGTCAAACTGGCCTTCTTCGCCACAGGCGCCGCAGTCAGCCGCAGCTTTGCCAGCAAGGCGCTGCAGGCGGGCTGCACGGTCATCGACCTGTCCGGCGGCCTGGATGAGGCGCTGGCCCTGGTGCCCGAAGCCAACGCCGAGCGCCTGGCCGACCTGGCGCTGCCTGCGCGTATTGTCAGCCCGTGCTCGGCCGCCGTTGCCCTGGCCGTCGCACTGGCGCCGCTCAAGGGCCTGCTGGACATCGAACGGGTACAGGTGATGGCCTCGCTGGCGGTGTCTGCGCAGGGCCGTGAAGCGGTCAATGAGCTGGCCCGGCAAACCGCCGAGCTGCTTAATGCCCGGCCGCTGGAGCCGCGCTTCTTCGACCGCCAGGTGGCTTTCAATATGCTGGCCCAGGTCGGTGCCGTCGACGACCAGGGCCACACCACGCTGGAGCGCCGCCTGGTCAGTGAACTGCGCGTGCTGCTGGGCCTGCCTGAGCTGAAGATTTCCGTGAGCTGCGTTCAAGTCCCGGTGTTTTTCGGCGATAGCTTCAGTGTGGCCGTGCAAAGCCGGCGCCCGGTCGACCTGGCAGCGGTCAACCAGGCCCTTGAGGCGGCCGACAGCGTCGAACTGGTGGAGCGTGACGATTATCCGACCCCGGTCGGTGACGCAGTGGGCCAAGACGTGGTCTATGTTGGTCGTGTACGCCACGGAGTTGATGAAGACCAGCAGCTCAACCTCTGGCTTACCACCGACAACGTGCGCAAAGGCGCTGCGCTAAATGCCGTGCAAGTGGCGCAATTGTTGATAAAACACATGCCGTAAAAGATACTGGCGAGCACTTTTGTCCTGCTCCGCATGCAGGTTTCGGGACGATTCATACAAGGGAAGAGGTCATGCTTCGAATTCGCAAACTGGTTCTGGCCATGGCTGCAGCGTCGGCGCTGTCGTCGGGCATGGCGAATGCCCTGGGCCTGGGGGAGCTGACCCTCAAGTCGGCGCAGAATCAGCCGCTTGACGCCGAGATCGAGCTGCTCGACGTGCGCGACCTCACCGCCGCCGAAGTGGCGCCAAGCCTTGCGCCGCCGGAAGAGTTCAGCAAGGCCGGGGTGGCGCTGCCGACTTACCTTGAAGACCTTACCTTCACGCCAGTGATCAACCCCAACGGCAAGAGCGTGCTGCGGGTTACTTCCAGCCAGCCGCTACCCGGGCCGGTGGTCAAGTTCCTGGTCCAGGTAATGTGGCCACAGGGCCGCCTGCTGCGCGACTACAGCGTACTGCTCGACCAGGCCAAGGCCCAGGGCGACCAGCCAGCGCCGGGCAATGTCGCGCCGGCGGTGACGGGTGCCAGCAACTACACCACCCAGCGCCGTGACACGTTGTGGCAGATTGCCGCGCGTAATACCCAGGGTGGCTCGATCCAGCAGACCATGATCGCGATCCAGGCGCTGAACCCGGACGCCTTCATTGGCAACAATATCAACCAGCTGAAGGTTGGCCAGGTGCTGCGCCTGCCCGACCAGCAGCAGATCCAGAACATTCCCCAGGGCGAGGCGACCAGTGAAGTGGCCGAGCAGTATGCCGCCTGGCGCGAAGGCCGCCGTCTGGGGCCGCGTGCCCGCCAGTTGGACGCCACCCGTCGCGGCGCCGCCGAGGCGGCGCCTGCGCGTATCGCCCAGGGCGACAACCTGCGCCTGGTCAGCCCGGGCAACCAGGCCGGTGCCAGCCAGGCCAAGGCGCTCAACGACAAGCTGGCTGTGGCCCAGGAAAGCCTGGATACCAGCCGCCGCGACAACGATGAGCTCAAGAGCCGCATGAGCGACCTGCAGAGCCAGCTGGACAAGCTGCAGCGTCTGATCGAGCTGAAGAATAACCAGTTGGCCCGCCTTGAGGCCCAGGGTGCTGCCGAGCCGGCAGCGGCTGCTACCCCGGAGCAACCTGCGGCCAACGCCCAGTCGGTGGTCAAGCCGGCACCGGCTGCCGTCGATACCGCGCCCAAGCCGGTACCCGCCACCAAAGCCGTGCCTGCCGAACAGGCACACAGCGCGGTCGATGGAATCATGGGCAACCCGCTGCTGCTGGGGCTGATTGCCGGTAGTGCATTCCTCGTGCTGCTGCTTCTGCTGTTGCTGCTGGCACGCAAGCGCAAAGCCCAGCAAGAGGCTGAAAAGCACCTGCGCATGGCGCGGGCGCTGGAAGAAGAGCAGGGCACGGGCTTTGACAGCGATAGCGAAAGCCTCGATGGCATCGATGTCTCGGCACCCAGCGTGACCTTGTCGCCGGCCGTGGTCGCGGCGTCGGCTGCCGCTGCCACGGCTGCCGAGAAACCGGCCGTGCCTGTCACTGAACCGGAGCCGGAGCCCGCGCCGCAGGCAGACCCGTACGCCGCGCTGCTGGCGGAAGTTGACCAGAGCGTGGCCGAAGGCCGCCTGAACCATGCCGCCAGCCTGCTTGAGCCCGCTGTGGCCGCCGAGCCACAGCGTGACGACCTGCGCCTGAAGCTGATGGACGTGTATGCCCGCCAGGGTGACCAAAGTGCGTTCGTCGAACAGGAGCGCAACCTGCCGGCCACCGAGCAGAACACAGCAGAGGTTGCCGGGCTGAAAGAGCGCTACCCGGCCATGCTCGGCCTGGCAGTTGCCGGGCTGGGTGCAGCGGCGCTGGCTGCCGAGATGGATGAGCAGTACGTGCAGGGGCTGTTGCAGGATCAGCCTGAAACGCCCGTGGTTGCCGATGCAGTGCCCGAGGAGGTGTCGGCGTACGAGCCGGAGCTGGAGGTTGCTCCAGAGGTCGTTGCGCAAGCGGAGCCGGAGGCAGAGGTTACGCCTGAGGCTGAGCTCGATGCTTTCGCTGACTTGCCGGTACTCGATGAGCCGGGCCTGGATATGCAGGACTTGGACAGCGCCTTCGACCTGAGCCTGGGTGAAGACCTGCCCGCAAATGACCCGCTGGACGCCCCGCTGCTGGATGAGCTGGGGGCACAAGCGCCTGTACTGGACGAACCTGCATTGGGCGAGCCTGTGCTGGACCAGCCCG
The DNA here is from genome assembly GCF_039673335.1 of Pseudomonas sp. TWI929. NCBI lineage: Bacteria > Pseudomonadati > Pseudomonadota > Gammaproteobacteria > Pseudomonadales > Pseudomonadaceae > Pseudomonas > Pseudomonas sp. TWI929. The sequence continues at coordinate 18,907 of NZ_JBDJLK010000087.1, read as the reverse complement.
TGCAGGAAGAGGCTCAGCCAGAAGAACAACCGTTTGCCCTGGATGCCGAGCTGCAGGACGCTGCTGACGCCGACTTCGAGGCCATGCTGGCCCAGGCCGAGCCACAGCCTGCTGTGGATCTGTCCGATTTCGACCTCGACGTCGGTGAGCCGGTTGCGCCAGCCGCCCCGGCTGCGGTCGAGGAGGCCCCGGTGGATGTCGCTGCCGAACTGGCCGCCTTCGACAGCGTGCCAGAGTTCGACCCGGTCTCCGAGTTCGACCTGCCCTCGGACTTCGACCTGTCGCTGTCCCTGGAAGACGATTCGCCAGCGGCCAAGAGCTTTGCCTCGGAGCTGGACGACGTCAACGCCGAGCTGGACAAACTGTCGCAGAGCCTCGAGTCGCCGTCGCTGGAGCCGCACTTCACCAGCGAAGATGCACTTGCGCAGCCGGAGCCCGAGCCACTGGACGACCTGGACTTTGACTTCTTCTCCGGTAGCGACGAAGTAGCCACCAAGCTTGACCTGGCCCGCGCCTATATCGACATGGGCGATAACCAGGGTGCGCGCGACATCCTCGATGAAGTGGTCAAGGACGGCGACGAAAGTCAGCGCCAGGAAGCCGAAGACATGCTCTCCCGGCTGGTCTGAATCACTGCAGGCAACGCAATACCCTGTGGGAGCGGCCTTATGTCGCGATAGGGCCGCAGAGCGGCCCCAGAATCTCAGCTTCACAGCCGATATCGCCAGGGCCGCTATGCGGCCCTATCGCGACGCAAGGCCGCTCCCACAGCCCTGCACGGCTGCTGTTGTCGTTATAATCCCCGCCATTCCGTACACCCCACAGGTTTCATGCTCTTGGACATCATCGACACTGCCGCCGCCGAGTCAGCGGCCGAAGGCTACTCCCGCATCGCCCTGGGCGTGGAATACAAGGGCGCGCGCTACCGCGGCTGGCAGCGCCAGGCCAGCGGTGTGCCCAGTGTCCAGCAGGCTCTGGAAAAAGCGCTGTCCACCGTCGCCAACGAGCCAATTTCGGTAATCTGCGCCGGCCGCACCGATGCCGGCGTGCACGGCTGCGGGCAGATCGTGCACTTCGATACCCGCGCCGTGCGCGACGAGCGCGCCTGGACCATGGGCACCAACTTCAACCTGCCCCATGACATCAGCGTGGTCTGGTCGCGGCCTATGCCGGCCGACTTCCATGCCCGCTTCAAGGCCTGCGCGCGGCGCTACCGCTACGTCATCTACAACGACCCGATCCGCCCGGCACACCTGGCCGAGGAAGTGACCTGGAACCACCGCCCACTGGATGTCGAGCGCATGGCCGAAGCCGCGCAGTTCCTGCTCGGTACCCACGACTTCAGCGCCTTCCGCGCCAGCCAGTGCCAGGCCAAGTCGCCGATCAAGCACATCTACCACCTGCGCGTTACCCGCCACGGCCAGATGATCGTGCTGGACGTGCGCGCCACCGCCTTCCTGCACCATATGGTGCGTAACATTGCCGGTGTATTGATGACCATCGGTGCTGGCGAGCGGCCTGTTACCTGGGCGCGTGAAGTGCTGGAAGGGCGCAATCGTAGTGCCGGCGGGGTTACCGCACACCCATATGGGCTTTACCTGGTGCAGGTGGAGTACCCCGAGGAGTTTGCGCTGCCCAAGCGTTACATCGGCCCACACTTTTTGACCGGCTACGAGGCGTTGGCAGACTGACGGGCGAAATGTCATTTGCTAACATCCGGCCTTTCACTGTAACAACCAGGGTTCGCTGTCCATGAGCAATGTTCGCAGCAAGATCTGCGGGATTACCCGCATCGAAGACGCACTGGTCGCTGCCGAAGCGGGTGCCGATGCCATCGGCTTCGTCTTCTATGCCAAGAGCCCGCGGGCCGTGGACGTGCGCCAGGCGCGGGCGATCATTGCCGAGCTGCCGCCGTTCGTGACCACGGTCGGGCTGTTCGTCAACGCCTCGCGTTGCGAGCTGAACGAGATCCTCGAAGTGGTTCCGCTGGACCTGCTACAGTTCCACGGCGACGAAACCCCGCAAGACTGTGAAGGCTATCACCGCCCATGGATCAAGGCCCTGCGCGTGCGCCCGGGCGACGACCTGGAGGCCTCCTGCCAGCTTTACGCCGGTGCCCGCGGCATTCTGCTGGACACCTACGTGGCGGGCGTGCCCGGGGGAACCGGTGAGGCATTCGACTGGTCATTGGTACCGGCGCACCTGAGCAAGCCGATCATCCTGGCGGGTGGGTTGTCGGCCGATAACGTCGGCCAGGCCATTGCCCAGGTACGGCCTTATGCGGTGGATGTCAGCGGTGGCGTCGAACAGGCCAAGGGCATCAAGGACGCAGCGAAGATCGAGGGGTTCATGCGAGCGGTGAAACAGGCGTGATGGCAGATGTGACGGCTGGCTGCGCGCCATCGTCCATAGCTTTCGCAGCCCTGCGGGGCAGCCGCCTGCACATGTGGCGGCAGAACAACACATTAGCGGTGGAGTGGCACGCTGGAAGCCCCGGCGGCCGGTCCATCATCGTTTCATAAAAGATTTTGAGCTCAAGGGCAGGGCAGGGTCGGCGACACCGGCCCCCGCCTGCCAATACTGGAGAAAGAAAGCATGAGCAACTGGTTAGTCGACAAACTGATCCCTTCGATCATGCGTTCCGAGGTGAAGAAGAGCTCGGTGCCTGAAGGCCTGTGGCACAAGTGCCCGGCCTGCGAGGCCGTGCTGTATCGTCCGGAGCTGGAAAAGACCCTGGATGTCTGCCCCAAGTGCAACCACCACATGCGCATCGGCGCACGTGCGCGTATCGACATCTTCCTCGACGCCGAAGGCCGTGCCGAACTGGGTGCCGAGCTGGAGCCGGTCGACCGCCTGAAGTTCCGTGACGGCAAGAAGTACAAGGACCGCCTGGCCGGTGCGCAAAAGCAGACCGGCGAAAAGGACGCCCTGATCTCCATGAGCGGCACCCTGATGGGTATGCCGATCGTGGTCAGCGCCTTCGAGTTTTCGTTCATGGGCGGCTCCATGGGTGCCATCGTTGGTGAGCGTTTCGTGCGCGCGGCCAACTACGCCCTGGAACACCGCTGCCCGATGGTGTGCTTCTCCGCCTCGGGCGGTGCGCGCATGCAGGAAGCGCTGATCTCGCTGATGCAGATGGCCAAGACCTCGGCCGTGCTGGCACGCTTGCGCGAAGAAGGCATCCCGTTCATCTCGGTGCTGACTGACCCGGTCTACGGTGGTGTTTCCGCCAGCCTGGCCATGCTCGGTGACGTGATCGTCGGTGAGCCAAAGGCGCTGATCGGCTTCGCCGGCCCGCGCGTGATCGAGCAGACCGTACGCGAGAAGCTGCCAGAAGGCTTCCAGCGCAGCGAGTTCCTGCTGGAACACGGTGCCATCGACCTGATTATCTCCCGTGGCGATCTGCGCCCGCGTCTGGCCCGCCTGCTGGCGCAGATGACCGGCCAGGAAACCCCGGAGCAAGCGCGTGAGGCGGCTGCCGTCGCGTGATGAAACAACGAACCCTGGGCGAGTGGCTCGCCTACCTCGAGCAGTTGCACCCTTCGGCCATCGACATGGGTCTGGAGCGTTCGCAGAAGGTGCTTGCCCGGCTGGCGTTGGGCAAGCTGGCACCACGCGTGGTGACGGTGACCGGCACCAACGGCAAGGGTTCGACCTGCGCCTTCGTGGCCTCGTTGCTGCGTGCCCAGGGGCTCAAGGTCGGCGTGTACAGCTCGCCGCACCTGTTGCGTTACAACGAGCGGGTGCTGATCGATGGCCAAGAGGCCAGTGACGAGCGCCTGTGCGAAGCCTTCGCCGCCGTCGAGGCGGCGCGGGGCGATATTTCCCTGACCTACTTCGAGATGGGCACGCTGGCGGCGTTCTGGTTGTTCTACCAGTCGCAGCTGGATGCCGTGGTGCTGGAAGTGGGCCTTGGTGGCCGCCTGGACACCGTGAACGTGGTGGATGCCGACCTGGCCCTGGTGACCAGCATCGGCGTCGACCATGTCGATTACCTGGGCGACACCCGCGAACGGGTGGCCTTCGAGAAGGCCGGCATCTTCCGCCAGGGCAAGCCGGCCCTGTGCGGTGACCTCGACCCGCCACAACCGTTGCTGGACAAGGCTGCCGAGCTGGCCGCGCCATTGTTCCTGCGCGGGCGTGACTTCGACCTGGCCAGCGCCGATGGCAGCTGGAGCTGGCGCGGCACTGCAGCCGATGGCGCGCAGGTAGAGCTGCGTGACTTGCCGCTGCTGGACCTGCCCATGGAGAACGCCACAGTGGCCTTGCAGGCCTACCTGCTGACGGGCTTGCCGTGGGATGCCGGGCAGATTCGCCAGGCGCTGCTGGATACCCGTATCACCGGGCGTCTCGACCGCCGCCTGCTGAGCTGGCAGGGTAGGCCGGTGGAGCTGCTGCTGGATGTCGGGCACAACCCGCATGCGGCGCAGTACCTGGCCCGGCGTCTGGCGGCCCGGCCGCTCAAGGGGCGCCGCCTGGCGGTATTCGGCCTGCTCGCCGACAAGGACCTGGACGGTGTTGTCGCGCCGCTGCAGGGCCTGGTCGACGATTGGGCCGTGGCGCCGCTGCACACGCCGCGCAGCCGCCCGGCTGCGGAGTTGGCTGCGGCCTTGACGAACCTCGGTGCTGCGGTGAAATCTTATGCCAGCGTCGATGCTGCCCTTGAGGGGCAGTGCGCGCAGGCGGCGGCGGATGACCAGATTCTGCTGTTCGGTTCGTTTTTCTGTGTCGCCCAGGCGCTGGAATGGCTGGAGCGGCAGGCCTGGGAGGCTGGAGTAGATGGCAGTGCTGGATAAAGGGATGAAACAGCGCATGGTGGGTGCGTTGGTGCTGGTGGCGCTGGCGGTGATTTTCCTGCCGATGCTGTTCACCCGCGAGGACGAGATGCGCCAGGTGCACGTCGAAGCCCCGCAGGCGCCGGCCATGCCCAGCTTGCCGGAAGTGAAGGTTGATCCGGTTGCCGTGCCGGAGCCGCAGGTTATTGCGGAAGAACCACAGCAGGCACCGGTGGTGGTCGACGAGGCCACTGCGCCGCCAAGCACGCCAAGCCAGCCGATCACCCCGTCGCCGCAGACCCAGGCGCAGGTGCAGGTGCAGCCGGCCAAGCCGCAGCCGCCCGCGGCCAAGGTCGAGCCCAAGCCGGCTGCAACGCCAGCGCCAGCGCCGGCTGCAACGCCAGCGCCGGCTGCAGCGGCAGCCAAGCCGGCAGCGCAATCGAAAATCGACGTCAACGGCCTGCCGGTCAGTTGGTCGATCCAGTTGGCCAGCCTGTCCAACCGTGCCGGTGCCGAAAAGCTCCAGCAAACCCTGCGTAGCCAGGGTTACAACGCCTACATCCGCTCGGCGGGCGGCATGAACCGGGTGTACGTGGGGCCATTGATCGAGCGCGCCGAGGCCGAGCGCGTGCGTGACGCGATCAACCGTCAGAACAGCCTCAAGGGCTTTGTAGTGCGCTTCCAGCCCGAGCGCAGCTGATATCCCCAGGGCGGCTTTGCCGCCCATTCGCGGGTAAACCCGCTCCCACAGGTCAAGCGTTTCCCTTGCGGTAGCGCGGTCCTTGTGGAAGCAGGTTTACCCGCGAATGGCCCAGCACCAATCCAGCTGACATTCCGCTTACTCCCAGCCCGCCGCTCTGGTAAAATGCGCCGCCTCAAACGTCTGCAGGCAGCACCGTGGCATTTACCTTGGTTGATTGGGCGATCATCGCGATCATCGCCGTCTCCACACTGATCAGTCTCAAGCGCGGCTTCGTCAAGGAAGCCTTGTCCTTGCTCATCTGGATCATTGCCGGTGCGGTTGCCTGGATGTTCGGCGGTTCGCTGTCGGTGTATCTTGAAAGCTACATCCAGACACCGTCGATGCGCGTCATCGCCGGCTGCGCCATTCTTTTCGTCGCCACCTTGCTGGTGGGGGCCATGATCAACTTCCTCATCGGCGAGTTGATCCGCGTGACCGGGTTGTCCGGCACCGATCGTTTCCTGGGCATGGCCTTTGGTGCCGCGCGCGGGGCCTTGCTGGTGGTGGTGGCCATCGGGCTGATCAGCCTGGGGCCGGTTCAACAAGACACCTGGTGGCAGGAATCACGCCTGATACCACAGTTTCTCCTGGTCGCCGACTGGTCGAAAAACCTGATCCTGGGTTTCACCGGCCAATGGACGCCCAGTGGGCTGATCAGCGCTCCCGCTGATCTTCCGTTCAAGGAACAGTTGCTCGGGCCGGCTAAGCCCTGAGCACTCTTCAATCAAGTTTCGTCAAAGTAGGGGTTGCGTCGCATGTGTGGCATCGTCGGTATCGTCGGTAAGTCGAACGTCAATCAGGCGCTGTATGACGCGCTTACGGTCCTCCAGCACCGCGGCCAGGACGCTGCCGGTATCGTGACCAGCCATGACGGCCGGTTGTTCCTGCGCAAGGATAATGGCCTGGTGCGCGACGTGTTCCAGCAGCGCCACATGCAGCGCCTGGTAGGCCACATGGGTATCGGCCACGTGCGCTACCCGACTGCGGGCAGCTCGACCTCGGCCGAGGCCCAGCCGTTCTACGTCAACTCGCCGTACGGCATCACCCTGGCGCACAACGGCAACCTGACCAACGTCGAGCAGCTGGCCAAGGAGATCTACGAGTCCGACCTGCGCCACGTCAACACCAACTCCGACTCGGAAGTGCTGCTGAACGTGTTCGCCCATGAGCTGGCGGTACGCGGCAAGCTGCAGCCAACCGAAGAGGACGTGTTCGCTGCCGTTTCCCACGTGCACAGCCGTTGTGTTGGTGGTTACGCCGTGGTGGCGATGGTTACCGGTTACGGCATCGTCGGCTTCCGTGACCCGCATGGCATCCGCCCGGTGGTGTTCGGCCAGCGCCACACCGACGAAGGCGTTGAGTACATGATTGCCTCGGAAAGCGTGGCCCTCGACGTGCTCGGCTTCACCCTGATCCGCGACCTGGCGCCGGGCGAGGCGGTGTACATCACCGAAGAAGGTCAGCTGTTCACCAAGCAGTGCGCCGAGGCGCCAAAGCTGCAGCCGTGCATCTTCGAGCACGTCTACCTGGCCCGCCCGGACTCGATCATCGACGGTATCTCGGTGTACAAGGCCCGTCTGCGCATGGGTGAGAAACTCGCCGACAAGATCATGCGTGAGCGCCCTGAGCATGATATCGACGTGGTCATCCCGATCCCGGACACCAGCCGCACCGCCGCGCTGGAGCTGGCCAACCGCCTGGGCGTGAAGTTCCGCGAAGGCTTCGTCAAGAACCGTTACATCGGCCGTACCTTCATCATGCCCGGCCAGGCCGCGCGCAAGAAATCGGTGCGCCAGAAGCTCAACGCCATCGAGCTGGAGTTCCGCGGCAAGAACGTGATGCTGGTGGACGACTCGATCGTGCGCGGCACCACCTGCAAGCAGATCATCCAGATGGCCCGCGAAGCTGGCGCCAAGAACGTCTACTTCTGCTCCGCAGCCCCTGCGGTACGCTACCCCAACGTCTACGGCATCGACATGCCGAGTGTTCACGAACTGATCGCCCACAACCGTACCACTGAACAAGTGGCCGAGTTGATTGGCGCCGACTGGCTGGTCTACCAGGACCTGCCTGACCTGATCGAATCGGTCGGTGGCGGCAAGATCAAGATCGACCACTTCGATTGCGCGGTGTTCAACGGTGAGTACGTCACCGGCGACATCGACGAAGCCTACCTCGAGCGCATCGAGCAGGCCCGTAATGACCTGGCCAAGGTCAAGAACCAGGCGGTCAGCGCGATCATCGACCTCTACAACAACTGATTCAGGGAGCGACGGCATGACGGATCAATGGGATGCCGGGCGACTGGACAGCGACCTCGAGGGTGTCGGTTTCGACACCCTGGCGGTGCGCGCCGGTCAAAACCGTACACCAGAGGGCGAGCACAGCGAAGCGCTGTTCCTGACCTCCAGCTATGTGTTCCGCACGGCTGCCGACGCGGCCGCGCGCTTTGCCGGCGAAACGCCGGGCAACGTCTACTCGCGCTACACCAACCCGTCGGTGCGTGCCTTCGAGGAGCGCCTGGCGGCCATGGAAGGCGCCGAGCAGGCCGTGGGTACCTCCACTGGCATGGCGGCAATCCTGGCTGTGGTCATGTCGCTGTGCAGCGCCGGTGACCACGTGCTGGTATCGCAGAGCGTGTTTGGCTCGACCATCAGCCTGTTCGAGAAGTACTTCAAGCGCTTTGGCGTGCAGGTGGACTACGTGCCGCTGGTCGACCTCACTGGCTGGGAAAAGGCCATCAAGGCCAACACCAAGCTGCTGATCGTCGAATCGCCGTCCAACCCGCTGGCCGAACTGGTCGACATCACTGCGCTCAGCGAAATTGCCCATGCCCGCGGTGCCATGCTGGTGGTGGACAACTGCTTCAGCACGCCGGCGCTGCAGCAGCCGCTGAAGCTGGGTGCCGACATCGTGTTCCACTCGGCCACCAAGTTTATCGACGGCCAGGGCCGTTGCATGGGCGGCGTGGTTGCCGGCCGTGCCGAGCAGATGAAAGAAGTGGTGGGCTTCCTGCGTACCGCAGGCCCGACCCTCAGCCCGTTCAATGCCTGGATCTTCACCAAGGGCCTGGAAACCCTGCGCCTGCGTATGCGTGCGCACTGCGAAAGCGCCCAGGCCCTGGCCGAGTGGCTGGAGCAGCAGGACGGTATTGAGAAGGTGCATTACGCCGGCCTGCCGAGCCACCCGCAGCACGAACTGGCCAAGCGCCAGATGAGTGGCTTTGGTGCGGTGGTCAGCTTCGAGGTCAAGGGCGGCAAAGAGGGTGCCTGGCGCTTCATCGACGCCACCCGGGTGATTTCCATCACCACCAACCTGGGTGACAGCAAGACCACCATCGCCCACCCGGCCACCACCTCCCACGGCCGCCTGTCGCCGCAGGAACGTGAAGCTGCAGGTATCCGCGACAGCCTGATCCGCGTAGCCGTGGGCCTGGAAGACGTGGCCGACCTGCAGGCCGACCTGGCGCGCGGGCTGGCGGCACTGTGATCGAAATTGGCGGCAGTGTGCCAGGCCACAATGGCCGGGTAGCCCTGGTGACCGGTGCCGCCCGCGGCATCGGCCTGGGTATTGCCGCCTGGCTGATCTGTGAAGGCTGGCAGGTGGTGCTCAGCGACCTCGACCGCCAGCGCGGCGCCAAAGCGGCGAAAGCCTTGGGCGACAATGCCTGGTTCATCACCATGGACGTTGCCGACGAGGCCCAGGTCAGTGCCGGCGTGTCCGAAGTACTGGGGCAGTTTGGCCGGCTGGACGCGCTGGTGTGCAACGCGGCCATCGCCAACCCGCACAACCAGACGCTGGAAAGCCTGAGCCTGGCGCAGTGGAACCGGGTGCTGGCGGTCAACCTCAATGGGCCGATGTTGCTGGCCAAGCATTGTGCGCCGTACCTGCGCGCGCACAATGGGGCGATCGTCAACCTGACCTCTACCCGGGCGCGGCAGTCCGAGCCCGACACCGAGGCCTACGCGGCGAGCAAGGGCGGCCTGGTGGCCTTGACCCATGCCCTGGCCATGAGCCTGGCCCCGGAGATCCGCGTGAATGCGGTGAGCCCGGGTTGGATCGATGCCCGTGACCCGTCGCAGCGCCGTGCCGAGCCGTTGACCGAAGCCGACCATGCCCAGCACCCGACGGGCAGGGTAGGCACCGTGGAAGATGTTGCGGCGATGGTGGCCTGGTTGCTGTCGCGCCAGGCAGCGTTCGTCACCGGCCAGGAGTTTGTGGTCGATGGCGGCATGACCCGCAAGATGATCTACACCTGAGCTGGTTGATGCACAGGGAAGGGGTCGTAAGGTCCCTTTTTTGTTTTTGCCTTGCCGGCGATAGGGCCATATGCCCAAACCCGATTTGTCTTTTTTGAAAAAAATTCAATGGGGCTATTGACTTAGCTTCGCCACCTGCGTAAATTTCGCGGCCTCAGCGAAGCAAACGCAACAAGCAACATCGCGAGGGTGATTAGCTCAGCCGGGAGAGCATCTGCCTTACAAGCAGAGGGTCGGCGGTTCGATCCCGTCATCACCCACCACTTCCTGAGATGTTCCTGCCGCTTTAGGTTTCGCAAGAAGCCGATAGCCAGAGAGGAACGCAATGCGCAGCGGTAGTTCAGTCGGTTAGAATACCGGCCTGTCACGCCGGGGGTCGCGGGTTCGAGTCCCGTCCGCTGCGCCATTTTTCAGTAACAGATGGGTGCCTGGCACCGGTCTGAAGTCACAAGGCAAATGCCTTGGGCTGATCCCAGTTTCAATCAGGCACAAGCCTGAACGATACGCAGCGGTAGTTCAGTCGGTTAGAATACCGGCCTGTCACGCCGGGGGTCGCGGGTTCGAGTCCCGTCCGCTGCGCCATCTTCGTTTCAAGGCCCCTAGAACACCTTGAAGCAAACACAAGAGAAGCGATCACGTTATCGCTTTTTTTGTGCCTGCCCTGAGGCCATCGCGCCGCAAGGGTAGACCCAGGTTTCAATCGGGCGAAAGCCTGAATGATACGCAGCGGTAGTTCAGTCGGTTAGAATACCGGCCTGTCACGCCGGGGGTCGCGGGTTCGAGTCCCGTCCGCTGCGCCATCTTCGCCTCAAGGCCCCTTGAACGCCTTGAAGCCACGAGAAAGCGACCTTAGGGTCGCTTTTTTCGTTTCCAGGCCTGGAAACGTCCTGCCTTTACCCAGATTTACACCAACCTGACAGACTCTTCACCGACCAGCGGTTCCAGTGCCGGCCTGCTGTGTTGCACAATAGGCACTCTCTCGACATCCCCGGAATTCGCAATGACCAGATCTTCCGTCTTTGGTGCGCTCGGGCTGGCCCTGGTGCTGGCGGGCGTGACCGGTTGTTCCTCAAAGAAGGCCGCCATCTACGAGCACGAGAACTTCGATGACTCGGGCACCTTCTCGCGCAGCTTTCCGGTAAGTGATGCCGGCTCTTGCGAGGCCGCCCGGCGTGCCTTGCTCAGCCAGGGCTACATCATCACCAGCAGCGGTGCCAACCAGGTGATGGGCAACAAGAGCTTCCAGCAGAACAGCGAGAACCACCTGCAGATCAGCTTCAACGTCACCTGCGCGCCGGATGTGAGTGATGACCAGCGCTCGACCATGTTCGCCAACGCCCTGCAGGACCGCTATGCACTGAAAAAGTCCAACACCTCCGCCAGCCTGGGCGTGGGGGTGCTGGGGTCAGTATCGATGCCGATCGGCTCCAGCGACGACTCGATGGTCAAGGTGGCTAGCGAGACAGTGACGGCCACGCAGTTCTATGACCGCTATTTCGCCCTGGTAGAAAGCTACCTGCCGAAGCCCAAGCCGAAGAAAGTGAGCAAAGCCAAGGTCGAGGCGCCCAAGGTTGAAAAACCGGCGGTTGACCTTGGGTTGCCAGAGCAGGCGGCGGCGAACCCGGTGGCACCGGCGCCTGCACCTGTGGCTGAAGCTGCGCCTGCTACCGTTGCCCCGGCCAGTGAAGCGGCAGCGGCGCCGGTGGTGGATGACAGCCAAGGCTCGCAGCCGGTGGCGCCACCGGTGGAGGCAGCGCCGATTCAGGTGCAGCAAGATGCGCAGCCGGCCGAGGCCGCTTCACCCTCTCTTTGATGGGTTGCTTGTGCCGGCCTCTTCGCGGCGGGTCATCAAGGCGCCCACCCGCCGCGACGAGGCCGGGGCAGGCAGCACACATCCCCTGTTACAGACGCCCCGCGATAACTTCCTGTACACCTGCTACGTTTACCACTCATAAGCTTGTCATCAATCCTTCATGCCACCTGCTTAGCTTGAAGGCGACATCTACGAAGACAAAATGAGAAAGAGGACGCAGGGCTATGGATGAATACCAGGAAGAACTACTCGAATCCCAGGCTTACGAACTGGACACCCCAGAGCCGGCCGACGACGCCACCGAGCTTTAGCCCGCCCGCCGCTGGCTACGGCGGAACTCCCCTGGCGTAAGGCCCGCCCAGCGCTTGAATGCGCGCTGGAAGGCCTCGGCCGAGGCAAACCCCAACAGATAAGCAATCTCGCCAAAGGCCAGCTCCGTGTCACGGATGTAGGTCTCGGCCAGGTCGCGCCGTGTTTCATTGAGCAAATCGCGAAAACCCGTGCCTTCCTCGGCCAGTTTGCGGCGCAAGGTCCAGGTGGGTAGCTGCAGGTGCTGCGCCACTTCTTCCAGGTCCGGCTCACGGCCGCCATTGAGCAGCGGGCCCAGCAAGTGGGTAATGCGCTCGCCCAGGCTGCGTACCCGCGTACGCTGCAGCATTTCTGCCTCGCACAACTGTAGCAAATGCTGCCAGGTACTTGGGCAATGCCCTGGGTTGGCAAGCTGCAGCGTGGCACGGCTCAGGCGCAGCTGGTTACCGTCGGCAGCGAACTGCACGGGCGAGCTGCACAGCGCTTGGTAGCGCGCGGCATAGGCGGGTGCGGCAAATTCGATTTCCAGGCGTTCGGCCTGCACCGGCGTGCCGGCCAGGTCGGCCAGTTGCGCCAGCCAGCCGGCAAGCAGCGAATCGACCACGAATCGGTTGTAGGCGTTGTAGGGGCTGATGGAGTAGAAGCGTAGCCAGGCGCCTTGGGCATCCTCCTGAAAGCTGGAATGGCCACGGTAGTTGGCCGCATACAGCGGCTCGAAGCGCAGCAAGGTGCGCGCTGCGTCGCCCAGGGTAGGCGCCTGGGCGGCTGTGACCCCGGCCAGGCCGGCGTGTGCCAGGCGGCTCAGGCGCCCCATGTGCAGGCCAAGCGCGGCCTCACCGCACAGTTCGATGGCCGCATGGCCCAAGTGCATATAGCGGGGGATCGACAAACGTGCGCCGGCTTCACCCAGGCGTGCCGCATCCAGGCCATAGCGGCGCAGCAATGGCTCGGGGTCGTGGCCCAGTTCGCGCAGGGCCTCGGTCAGCGGCTGGACAAAGCCAACCGAAAGGTCGCCCAGGCGCACGCGGGGGCGGGCCATGGGCTTATAGCCACAGGTTCAGCAGGCGGGCGCCAGGGCTGGGGGTACCCACCAGCAAATCGCCGCCCTGGCGAGCAAAGCCCTGGCCGTCGCTGGCCTGTTCCCAAAACTGCCCGCGCATGAACACGCTCATGCTGCTGACACTGGCCCCGACTGCCTCGGTCAGGCGCTGCCAGGCGGCCTGCTCGCTGACTTCACCGCGCTGCAAGGCCAGCCCGGCGCTAGCGTTTTGATGGCGATTGCCGCGCCATGGTGCTTGCCAACTGCCTTTGCCGCTGAGGAACACAGGATTGGCAACCAGTTGTACCGCTTGTTGTGCCAGTTGTTGGTGGTTTTCCGGGTACCAGCTGTCACTGCCCACCAGCACGCCCAGGCGCCCAGCGGGGGTTTGCACGACTTGCAACGGCTGCTGGCGGCCATCGTGGACATAGCGGCGCATTTCGCTGTCGGGGAACTGCTGGCGCTGGGGCTGGCCGAGCAGCGAACCGTCGCCGGCAAACACCACGCTGCTGTTGAACAGCGGGCCGCGGCCGGCATGCAGCACACCCTGCTTTACGTAGGGCTCGGGCAGCACGATAGAGCCGGCCACCAGGGTGACGCCAAACTCCTTGGCCAGGCCACCGAACAGCTGCTGGTAGTCAGTGGCCATCTGATCGGCCTTCATGCGCAGGTGCGCGTCGGTGCGCCAGTCGTCGCCATCGGCACCGAGCATGGCCAGGCCATAGCGCAGCGGGTTGCTCAGCTCCAGCCACTGCAGGGCCTCGCTGCTCTGGGTGACCTGGTACAGCTCGTTCTTTTCACCGCGCGCCCACAGCCAGGTGCCAATGTGCTCAGGCAGTACCACCACCGTGCGCGGGCTCACCAGCCCTTGGGCGCGGGCCTGCTCCAGGTAGGCTGCAAGCTTGCGGTGCAGGCGTTGCAGGTTCTGGTAGTCGCCCGGGTACAGCAGCGGCTCGACGCCGAGCAGGTTGCCATGCTCGCCGGGCACGCCGTGGTTCAGCGCCAGTTCGATGCGCAGGTCGGACAGGTAATGGCCTTCCGGGCGCTGCTGGGTCCAGAAGGCGTAGCCGCAAAGGGCCGCAAGAAAGACCAGCGCCAGGGCGCCAGTAAGCAGTTTTCGCATTGAACCGTGTCTATTCAGTTGGAACTGCGACAAGGGTACGAGCAAACTGGCGCCGAGCGGAAGGTGATTTGTGCGATTTGGCGATACCGGGGCTGCGTGGCAGCCCCGGCTGGCGACTTAGAACTTGCCGCTCAGGCTTACCAGGAAGCTGCGCGGTTCACCGTATAGGTTGCCATAACCGGTGGACGACACCGTGCTGTAGTACGTCTTGTCGAACAGGTTGTTGGCGTTCAATGCCAGTGTCCAGTGCTGGTCCAGGTCATAGGCGGCACGCGCCGAATAGATGGCATAGCCGCTTTCCACGAACGAGTAATCCAGCGACTCGCTGCCGCCCAGTGGCACGACGGTGCCCGATTCGCTGTGTTCGCTCTGGGCGATCACCCCGGCACCAAGGCTCAGTGCCGGTAGGCGCTGGAAGCGGTAGTCGGTCCACAGTTTGAACAAGTGGCGTGGTGTGTGGGTGCTGAAGCGGGCATCACCTTGGCGTTTGTTTTCGTTGGCGTTGTAGGTATAGCCCAGCGCCACCTGCAGCCCCGGCAACACTTCACCGTTCAGTTCGACCTCGAAGCCCTGGCTCAGCTGATAGCCGTTGCCGACATAGCAACAGGACGTGACGGAGCCCCACTGACGCGGATAGTTGGGGTCGATCTGCCCCTCGCCCTTTTTCTCGATGCGGTACAGGGCAAAGCTGGCCAGCAGCCGGCCGTCGGCCAGCTCGCTCTTGATGCCGACTTCATAGTTGGTGCCGGTCAATGGCTCCAGGGCTTTGCTGCCCGGTGGCGGGCCTTGCAGCAGGGTCGCCTGCGACTTGTAGATCTCGGCGTGGCTGGCATACAGGCTGGTGGTTTCGCTGAGGTCGTAGACGATGCCGTAGTACGGCACGAACTGGCGGTCTTCATCGATGGAGTTCAGCTTCTGGCCATTGGCACCGACGTATTCGGTGTCCTCCATCAAGGTGTAGCGGCCGCCGATGATCAGCGACAGGTCATCCACCGGGCGGATGCGCAGCGAGGTATAAGCGCCCGCCTTGCGTACGTCGGTACTGGTGTCCGGGAAGTTTTCCGCCGTGGGGAAGCGCCCTGGCAGGGTCGGTGAGAAGATCAGGTCGTCGTACAGGTAGTTCCAGTAGCTGCCGCCACGGCTCTTGAGCTTGCTGCCATCCACGCCGACGGTAAGGTCGTGGGCATGGCCGAAAGCATCGAACGAGCCTTGCAGGTTGAGGTCCAGGGTGGTGTTGGTGGTGCGGAAGTCGTGCTGGTTGTTCCACCACGCGCCGCCGGTACCGGTGGTTGGGTCGATGGGGTTTTCCAGTTCGACCACGTTCTGCGCGTTACGGTTGATGTTGTGGCGCACATTGGCCACGGCTTTCCAGTTATCGCTCAGTTGCTGGTCCAGCCGCGCGAACACCGTGGTGTTCTCGATATCGTTCCAGCTCCACGGCGTGGTCAGGTTGGTGCTGCGCGACAGGCCCAGGTCGCTGCCGTCGGAGAAGCGGCCCAAGGTGTTGCGCACGCCATTGAGGTCGTCGCGCTGGTGGCTGGCACCAAAGAACAGCAGGGTGTCGTCGCTGGCATCGAGCTCGAAAGAAACGTAATTGAGGTTGCGTTTCTTGTGGTCGTAGTCGACGAAGTTGTGTTTGTCTTCCAGTACGCCCACGTAGCGCCCGCGCAGGCGCCCGTCCATCGCCAGTGGCCCGGTCACGTCGAATTCGCCGCGGTAATTGTCCCAACTGCCGGCCGAGGTCAGGGTCTTGACCTGCGGTTGTGCCAGGGGGCGCTTGTAGCTGAAGTTGATGACCCCGCCCGGTTCACCTGCACCGTACAAGCCGTCGGCACCGCGCAGCAGGCCAACGCTGTCGAACTGTGCAAGGTCCTCGTAACGGCTGCTGTCGAGCATGCTCGAGGTCGCGCCGCCTTCGTAGCGCACATCGTTGATTTCGAAGCCTCGCGATACATAGGTGTTCTTGGCCCAGGCTTCCTTGCGGGTGACCCCGGTCATCTGGTTCATCACCTGGTCCATGTTGCGCAATTGCTGGTCCTGCAGGCGCTGGTCGGTGATCACGGTCACCGACTGGGGGATCTCGCGCAGTTTTTGCGGCCCTTTGCCCCCCATGGTGGTGGTGCCAGGGGCGTAACTGCCGGTGTTCTCGGTAGTGGCGCCCAGCCACTGGCTTTCGATATTGGTAGCAGAAAGCTCCAGCGCAGGTGGGGGTTGCTTGCCGCCTTCCTTGGCAGCCTCCTGTGTCGTCAGGTCTAGCGATTCGGCGCGTAGTACACCGGTGGGTATCGCAGCGGCGACGCCGAGGCACAGGTGCAGCGACAAGGGAGACAGCCGAGTGAGGCGAGGTTTGACCATGAAAGCAGCATCCAGATGTTATTTGTTATCGGATGCGAATTATTTACAAATGATTATATTTATCAATACATATGCTGACACATTTTGACGTGCCATTACAAAAATAGCGCCGCCTACTGCTCGATACGATCATTAAAATGTAATTTTCGATCATTGAGCCCATTCAAACGGCTGTTTAATGTCACAGGCAGACAAACGACGGGGCCCGCCGGCCGGTGAGGCACCCGCATTCCGTGATCACGCCAAATGGGGACCTTTCCATGGCCGCCGACCGCTACCCGCACCTGCTTGCCCCGCTGGACCTGGGCTTCACCACCTTGCGCAACCGCACCCTGATGGGCTCGATGCACACCGGCCTCGAAGAGCGCCCTGGCGGCTTCGAGCGCATGGCCGCGTACTTTGCCGAGCGTGCCCGTGGTGGTGTTGGCCTGATGGTCACCGGCGGCATTGCGCCCAACGATGAAGGCGGGGTGTATTCCGGTGCGGCCAAGCTCAGCACCGAGGAAGAGGCCGACAAGCACCGCATCGTCACCGAGGCAGTGCACGCTGCCGGTGGCAAGATCTGCCTGCAGATCCTGCATGCCGGGCGCTATGCCTACAGTCCACGGCAGGTGGCACCTAGCGCGATCCAGGCGCCGATCAACCCGTTCAAACCCAAGGAGCTGGACGAGGCGGGTATCGAGAAGCAGATCGCCGACTTCGTCAATTGCGCGGTGCTGGCCCAACGCGCCGGTTACGACGGCGTCGAGGTCATGGGTTCGGAAGGCTACTTCATCAACCAGTTCCTCGTCGCCCACACCAACCACCGTACCGACCGCTGGGGCGGCAGCTATGAAAACCGCATGCGCCTGGCGGTGCAAATCGTCAGCCGGGTGCGCGGCGCGGTAGGGCCGAACTTCATCATCATCTTCCGCCTGTCGATGCTCGACCTGGTCGAGGGCGGCAGCAGCTGGGACGAAATCGAGCTGCTGGCCAAGGCCATCGAGCAGGCCGGCGCCACCCTGATCAACACCGGCATCGGCTGGCACGAAGCGCGTATCCCGACCATTGCCACCAAGGTACCGCGCGCGGCATTCAGCAAGGTCACCGCCAAGCTGCGTGGCGTGGTGAACATTCCGCTGATCACCACCAACCGCATCAACACCCCGGAAGTGGCCGAGGCGGTGCTGGCCGAGGGCGATGCCGACATGGTCTCGATGGCCCGGCCGTTCCTGGCCGACCCGGACTTCGTCAACAAGGCGGCTGCCGGGCGCAGCGACGAAATCAACACCTGCATCGGCTGCAACCAGGCCTGCCTGGACCACACCTTCGGCGGCAAGCTGACCAGCTGCCTGGTCAACCCGCGTGCCTGCCATGAAACCGAGCTCAACTACCTGCCGGTTCGTGCGGTGAAGCGCATTGCCGTGGTCGGTGCCGGCCCGGCCGGCCTGGCGGCGGCCACTGTGGCGGCCGAGCGGGGCCACGAGGTAACCCTGTTCGACGGCGCCAGCGAGATCGGCGGGCAGTTCAACGTGGCCAAGCGCGTGCCAGGCAAGGAAGAGTTCTTTGAAACCCTGCGCTACTTCCGCAAGAAGGTGGAAAGTACGGGCGTTGACCTGCGGCTGAATACCCGGGTCGACGTGCAGGCGCTGGTGGACGGTGGCTACGACGAAATCATCCTGGCCACCGGCATCGCGCCGCGTACGCCGGCCATTCCTGGCGTGGAGCACGCCAAGGTGCTCAGCTACCTGGATGTGCTGCTGGAGCGCAAGCCGGTGGGTAAGGCGGTGGCGGTGATTGGCGCGGGTGGCATCGGTTTTGATGTGTCCGAGTACCTGGTGCATCAGGGTGTGGCGAGCAGCCAGGACCGTGAGGCGTTCTGGAAGGAGTGGGGCATCGATACCCATCTTGAGGCGCGCGGTGGTGTGGCCGGGATCACGGCCGAGCCGCATGCCCCGGCGCGTCAGGTGTTCCTGCTGCAGCGCAAGAAATCCAAGGTGGGTGACGGTCTGGGCAAGACCACCGGCTGGATTCACCGCACCGGGTTGAAGAACAAGCGGGTGCAGATGCTGAACAGTGTCGAGTACCTGGGCATCGACGACGCTGGGCTGCATATTCGCGTGGGTGAGGGTGAGCCACAGGTGCTGGCGGTGGATAACGTGGTGATCTGTGCCGGGCAGGAGCCGCTGCGCGAGCTGCAGGACGGGTTGGTGGCGGCAGGGCAGTCGGTGCACCTGATCGGCGGGGCCGATGTGGCGGCCGAGCTGGATGCCAAGCGGGCGATTAACCAAGGGTCGCGATTGGCGGCTGAACTCTGAGATTGCCGGGGCCGCTGCGCGGCCCATCGCGACACAAGGCCGCTCCCACAGGTTTCTCGCCGATCGCCCGGATTACGCGGTCCTTGTGGGAGCAACTGTCTTGCTCAATTTCTAAAAGCTGGCGCGATCCCTGTGGGAGCGGGCTTGCCCGCGAACACGGGCGAAGCCCGTGCCATCCACCGCGGTGTCTTCTTC
>NZ_JBDJLK010000086.1:0-22393 GCF_039673335.1 Pseudomonas sp. TWI929 | reverse complement strand
GCCTTGATGCATAAATCGCCGGGGCCGCTGTGCGGCCCATCGCGACACAAGGCCGCTCCTACATGGGCCGCGTTTGCCGCAGGCTTCAGCGGTCGAGGTCGTCAACTGCTTCCTGCAGTTCCTTGCGCGACTCGGCCAGCTTGTCCTTGCGCTTGTTGATCTTCTCGGCATCGCCCTTCTTCTCGGCCTTCTTCAGGTCCTTTTCCCGCTGCGCCACTTCGTGACGGGCTTCGAGCACTTTCTGCTCACGTTCCTTGCGCAGGCTGGCATCGGTGCAGTTGTCGACCCCGCGCAGTGCTTCTTCCAGCCCGGCAACCTGGTCGTTGTTGCCGTGGTCACGGGCAATCTTCAACTGGTTCTCGATGGCGCTGCGCTTGGCGGCGCAGCCGGTCAGGCCGGCATCCGGCTCGGCGGCCTGTACGGCGCTCGCAGCAAAACCAAGGGTCGCAAGCAGGAAAAGGGTCGAAATACGTTTCATGAAAAGCCTCCTGGACGGGGCGGGGCAGCAAAAAAAGTAGGGGGAAATCCTGCCTTGGTTTTGTCCATTTAGAAACCCTTGTCGGGGTTTTCCGTTTGAAACTCGGGGTTTTCCTACAGGCAAATTGGTAAATAATCATTGCTTGGTACTTTCAAAACCATCGATACCGGCGTTGGCCAACTGCGTGGCAATGGCTTGTACCTCGTGGGCGGCAAAAAAGCCGGCCAGTTGCTGCGCGCGCTTTTCGCCGATGCCGGGCAGTGCTTGCCAATCGCCTGGTGCGCGTGCTGCCAGGCCTTGCCAGTCGCCGGCCAGCTGCATGCCGGTAGGCGCGGGGGCGCCAAGCCCCCGTATCCACTGCGCGAAAGGTCGCGTGCGAGCGTCGTCGAAGCTGCCCAGCAACTGCATGGCTGTCGCCTCGCCAATGCCTGCTACCTGACCCAGGCGCTCGCCATCCAGGTGCAGCCAGTCGGTCATGGAGGTCACCAGGCCGGCTGCGACCAGCCGGCGCCATGTGCCAGGCCCGGTGCGCGGCAGTGCCAGCCCCTGTTTGCCGCTAAGCCAGGTGAGGCGGGCAATGAACTGCTCCTCGCAACCGTCGCTGGCCTGCCAGCAACTGTGGGCATGATGCTGGCCGGGTTCAGGTGCGGCCACCGCCTGGCGCTCGGCGGCGCGGTGCACCACCTGCTCCAGGCGTGGGATGGTCAGCCCGGCAAGGCTGACGGCCACTTGGTCACCCGGGCGGATGTCGAGGCTGTGCCAGCGCGCCAGCGAGCCCAGGCTCACCTGGGTGATTCGCCGGTCATCGAGGGTAACTGGCTGCAACTGCAGCACTGGTGTCACCCTGCCGGTGCGCCCGACCCGAAAGCGCACTTCGCGCACTTCAGCCAAGGCCTGTGCGTATGGGTACTTCCACGCCGCAATCCAGTAAGGCGCCTTGGCCTGCCAGCGCTCGGCGGGTGGACGGTTGTCCTGGCGCAAAACCACACCATCGCTGGCAAAGGGCAGGGCGGAGTGGTACCAGTGTGCGCGCCATAGGGTTGCATCCTCCAGCGTGTCGATAGCGACGCTGTAGTGCTGGCTGTCGGCAAAGCCCAGTTGTGCCAGCTGCGCGAGGCGTTCGCCCTGTTGGCCGGGGCCCAGCGGCCAGTCCCAGACGAACAAGCCAATCCGGTCGCCTTGCTCGCGGCTCAGTTGCTTGCGCGCAAGCAGCCCAGCCACCGTGCCACGGGCATTGGCGCTGCCTGCCAGGGCTTGCACATGCGCATCCAGGCGCAAGTAGAGTTCACCCTGCAACTGCAAGTCGATTGCCTGAGGCAGCTGCCCGGCGATGGCGCCGAGTTGCGGAATGTGTCGGCTCCAGTCGTGCCCCTGCACGCCGTCACCGCGGCTGATCAGTTGCACCAGCCGGCCTTGTTGATAAACAAGGGAGACCGCAACGCCATCCACCTTGGGCTGTACCCACACGTCGCGCTTGCCGGCCAGCCAGC
Source organism: Pseudomonas sp. TWI929 (assembly GCF_039673335.1). Lineage (NCBI taxonomy): Bacteria > Pseudomonadati > Pseudomonadota > Gammaproteobacteria > Pseudomonadales > Pseudomonadaceae > Pseudomonas > Pseudomonas sp. TWI929. The sequence continues at coordinate 20,425 of NZ_JBDJLK010000086.1, read as the reverse complement.
GTTGCACGGCCTGGCGGTCTGCCAGCTTGTCGATGCCAGTATGCGGCACCGGGTGGGGGATTGGGCCGCGAGCGCTGGCCAGGGGTGTGGTGCCAGGCGCGAGGCCAAAGCACTGCTGCAGGTGCGCCAGGCGTTGGCGGCTCTGGTCGTACAGTTCATCGGCTACCAGGGCAATGCCCTGACGATGGTAGTGGTCGTCCCAACGGGCAAGGGTGGCACGCAGTTGAGCTACTTCGGCGTCGACTTGTGGGGGTGCCCAGTCGGGGCATGGTTCGGCCCGGGTCAGTGGGGCCTGAAGCAATAACAGCAGGGCAAACAAAAGCATGAGCGGCATGGCCAGCATCCTTGCATGGCGGGAGGGAGCCCTCAGCCTAGGCAGGCGCCGCGTCAGTTGCCGTGTAGAGTTGTCAGCCGATATGTCATAAAAAAGCCCCCGCCGATCACTCGGCAGGGGCTTTCGTCCAGCGCAGCAGGAAAATTACAGGCCGGCAGCGTCACGCAGCGCCTGGGCGCGGTCGGTGCGCTCCCAGGTGAAGGTGGTGAAGGTGTCGTCGCCGACAGTCTTCTGCTGTGGGGTACGGCCGAAGTGACCGTAGGCAGCGGTTTCCTGGTACATCGGGTGCAGCAGGTCGAGCATGGTGGTGATGGCGTACGGACGCAGGTCGAAGCACTCACGCACGATCTGGACGATCTTGTCGTCGGAGACCTTGCCGGTACCAAAGGTGTTGATCGAGATGGAGGTAGGCTGGGCCACGCCGATGGCGTAGGAAACCTGGATCTCGCAACGCTCGGCCAGGCCGGCGGCGACGATGTTCTTGGCTACGTAGCGGCCAGCGTAGGCGGCGGAGCGGTCGACCTTGGACGGGTCCTTGCCGGAGAACGCGCCACCACCGTGACGGGCCATGCCGCCGTAGGAGTCGACGATGATCTTGCGGCCGGTCAGGCCACAGTCACCCACCGGGCCACCGATGATGAAGTTGCCGGTCGGGTTGATGTGGTACTGGGTGCCCTTGTGCAGCAGTTCGGCAGGCAGGGTGTGCTTGACGATCAGTTCCATCACGGCTTCTTGCAGGTCTTTCTGCGAAACCTCAGGGTTGTGCTGGGTCGACAGCACCACGGCGTCGATGCCGACTACCTTGCCGTTTTCGTAACGGCAGGTGACCTGCGACTTGGCATCCGGACGCAGCCACGGCAGCAGGCCGGACTTGCGTGCTTCGGCCTGGCGCTCGACCAGACGGTGCGAGAAGCAGATTGGCGCTGGCATCAGCACGTCGGTTTCGTTGCTGGCATAGCCGAACATCAGGCCCTGGTCACCGGCACCCTGGTCTTCCGGCTTGGAGCGGTCCACGCCCTGGGCGATGTCCACCGACTGCTTGCCGATGATGTTCATCACGGCGCAGGTGGCGCCGTCGAAGCCGACGTCGGAGCTGTTGTAGCCGATGTCGATGATGACCTTGCGTACCAGCTCTTCCAGGTCGACCCAGGCCGAGGTGGTGACTTCGCCAGCGATGATGGCGACGCCAGTCTTGACCAGGGTTTCGCAGGCTACGCGGGCGTATTTGTCCTGGGCGATGATGGCATCAAGGACGGCGTCCGAAATCTGGTCGGCGATCTTGTCCGGATGCCCTTCGGACACGGACTCGGAGGTGAAAAGGGAGTATTCGCTCATCTCGAAGGTTCCTGAAAATTACCGATGGTGTATGTCGCCAGCCGTCCGCTGGAAATGGCGGACCTGGATCTGGAAACCGTTACGCAAGCCCACGTACAGGCTGTCCCCATGGGCCAGCCCGGCAGCGTTGGCCCAGCGGGCCAGGTCGTCCTGTTCGAAGCCCAGCCAGAGGTCGCCGCAGGCTTCGCGCGCCCACCCCTGGTCATGGCTGCACAGTTCGGTGACCAGCAGGCTGCCGCCTGCCTTCACCCGCTTGGCCAGCTGGCGCAAGGCCAGGGCCGGGTCGCTGAAATGGTGCAGCACCATGTTCAGCACAACGCAGTCGGCGGCCACATCCGTTGCACCCAGTGCATCGGCCAACTGCAGGTTGACGTTGTCGAGCCCTTCGCGCTGGCACACCTGGCGCGCCAGTTCGAGCATGGTCGGGCTGTTGTCCAGGGCGGTGACCTGGGCGAAGCGCCGGGCCAGGTCGGGCAGGAAGCCACCGTCGCCGGGGCCGACCTCCAGGGCGCTGGCGGCCGGGTCGAAATGCAGCTTGTCGAGCAGCGCCAGCAGGCTTTCGCGGTACTGCGGCAAACCGGCGATCAGGTCTTGCTGGGCGCGAAACTTCTCTTCCACACGCTGGAAGAAATCCTGGCTGGTGGCTGCGCGGCGCTGCTGCACTTGGGCGATCCGTGCCTGCACTTCTGGCGGCAGGGGCAGGTTATCGACCTCTTCAAGCAGTGCCGCGTGCAGCCGGCCGCCCAGGCGCAGGCTGTCGGGCAGGGCGCGGCGGTAGAAAATGGCGTTGCCTTCGCGGCGAGTCGCCACCAGTTCGGCCTGGGCCAACACCTTCAGGTGGTGGCTCATGCCCGACTGGCCGACGTCGAAGATCTGTGCCAGTTCCAGCACACCGAACGAGTCGTTGGCCAAGGCGCGCAAGACGTTCAGGCGCAATTCGTCGCCACTGGCTTTGCACAGGGCAGCCAATGCTTCGCGTTGCTCGGGAATCGATTGCGCACGGAGGTTCATGGGGCGGCAGTCTAGACAGGCATCGGTGCCCTAGCAAGGGCAATATCAAAAAGTTTTGATATTGAGTGATGAGCGGGGCCATTCTCCCGGTTTTGCCCCGAATTGAATGCCAATCACAGGAAAATCCCCCGACTGCGACCATACGTCATTGCCCCAAGCCCCTCCAGTGGGCGAAAATGGCCGCCTTTTTTCGTAACACCACCTATTCAAGCCCCCCAGGAGATTAGCGATGCCCAGCCGTCGTGAACGTGCCAACGCCATTCGTGCCCTCAGCATGGATGCCGTGCAAAAGGCTAATAGCGGCCACCCAGGTGCCCCCATGGGCATGGCGGATATCGCCGAAGTGCTTTGGCGCGACTACCTGAAGCACAACCCGAGCAACCCGGACTTCGCCGACCGTGACCGCTTCGTGCTGTCCAACGGCCACGGTTCGATGCTGATCTACTCGCTGCTGCACCTGACCGGCTACGACCTGTCGATCGACGACCTCAAGGCCTTCCGCCAGCTGCACAGCCGCACCCCGGGCCACCCGGAATACGGCTACACCGCAGGCGTCGAGACCACCACCGGCCCGCTCGGCCAGGGTATCGCCAACGCCGTGGGCTTCGCCCTGGCAGAAAAAGTGCTGGCTGCCCAGTTCAACCGTGACGGCCACAACATCGTCGACCACAACACCTACGTGTTCCTCGGCGACGGCTGCATGATGGAAGGCATCTCCCACGAAGTCGCCTCGCTGGCCGGCACTCTGGGCCTGAACAAGCTGATCGCCTTCTACGACGACAACGGCATCTCCATCGACGGCGAAGTGCACGGCTGGTTCACCGACAACACCCCGGCGCGCTTCGAAGCCTACAACTGGCAGGTGATCCGTAACGTCGACGGCCACGATGCCGAAGAAATCAAGATGGCCATCGAGACGGCACGCAAGAGCGACCGGCCGACCCTGATCTGCTGCAAGACCATCATCGGTTTCGGTTCGCCGAACAAGCAGGGCAAGGAAGACTGCCACGGCGCACCGCTGGGCAACGACGAAATCGCCCTGGCCCGCAAGGAACTGAACTGGAACCACGGCCCGTTCGAAATCCCGGCCGACATCTATGCCGAGTGGGATGCCAAGGCCGCCGGTGCCAAGGCCGAAGCCGACTGGAACCAGCGTTTCGATGCCTACGCCAAGGCCTACCCGGAGCTGGCTGCCGAATTCAAGCGCCGTGACAGCGGCGAACTGCCGGCCGACTTCAGCGCCAAGTCCCAGGCCTACATCAACGAAGTGGCTGCCAAGGGCGAAACCATCGCCAGCCGCAAAGCCAGCCAGAACGCCCTGAACGCCTTCGGCCCGCTGCTGCCTGAGTTCCTCGGCGGTTCGGCTGACCTGGCCGGCTCCAACCTGACCCTGTGGAAAGGCTGCAAGGGCGTCGAAGCCAATGACGCCAGCGGCAACTACGTGTTCTACGGCGTACGCGAGTTCGGCATGACCGCCATCATGAACGGCGTTGCCCTGCACGGTGGCCTGGTGCCTTACGGCGCTACCTTCCTGATGTTCATGGAATACGCCCGCAACGCCGTGCGCATGTCGGCACTGATGAAGCAGCGCGTGATCCACGTGTACACCCACGACTCCATCGGCCTGGGCGAAGACGGCCCGACTCACCAGCCGATCGAGCAGCTGACTAGCCTGCGCAGCACGCCGAACCTGGACACCTGGCGCCCGGCCGACGCGGTGGAATCCGCCGTGTCCTGGAAAAACGCCCTGGAGCGCAAGGACGGCCCTTCGGCGCTGATCTTCTCGCGCCAGAACCTGCAGCACCAGGACCGCGACGCCCAGCAGATCGCCGACATCAGCCGCGGCGGCTACGTGCTCAAGGACTGCGCTGGCGAGCCTGAGCTGATCCTGATTTCCACCGGTTCGGAAGTAGGCCTGGCCGTTCAGGCGCATGCCAAACTGACCGAGCAAGGCCGCAAGGTGCGTGTGGTATCCATGCCGTGCACCAGCGTGTTCGATGCCCAGGACGCTGCCTACAAGCAGTCCGTACTGCCGCTGGAAGTGGGTGCGCGCATCGCCATCGAAGCCGCCCACGCCGACTTCTGGTACAAGTACGTTGGCCTGGAAGGTCGTATCATCGGCATGACCACCTACGGTGAGTCGGCGCCGGCTTCGGCACTGTTCGAAGAATTCGGTTTCACCCTGGAGAACATCCTCGGTACCGCCGAAGAGCTGCTGGAAGACTGATACAGGCGTAAGGCGAGGGCTTTGCCCTCGTTTCGCGACCGGTCCGACGCCTCGGCAAGGCCGCTCCCACAAAATTCTGCATACGCAGCCCCTGTGGGAGCGGCCTTGCGTCGCGATGGGCCGCAACGCGGCCCCAACAGCCATCATGCGTTAGCGAGCCAACGAATGCCCCACCTGCGTCCCTACAAAGTTGCACTCAACGGTTATGGCCGTATCGGCCGCTGTGTCCTGCGCGCGCTGTTCGAGCGGGGGGCAAGGGCCGGTTTCGAGATCGTCGCATTGAACGACCTGGCCGACCAGGCCAGCCTGGAATACCTGACACGCTTCGACTCCACCCACGGGCGTTTCCCCGGTGAGGTGAAAGTCGACGGCGACTGTCTGCACATTAATGGCGACTGCGTGAAGGTAATGCGCAGTGCCACCCCCGAAGGCATCGACTGGGCGGCCCTGGACATCGACCTGGTGCTGGAGTGCTCCGGCGCCTACCACACCCGTGCCGATGGCCAGCGCTTCCTCGACGCCGGCGCGCCACGGGTACTGTTCTCGCAGCCGATGGCCAGCGAAGCCGATGTCGATGCCACGGTGGTCTACGGCGTCAACCAGGCCTGCCTGACCGGCAGCGAGCGCCTGGTGTCCAACGCCTCGTGTACCACCAACTGCGGCGTGCCGCTGCTGCGCGTGCTGGACCAGGCGTTCGGCATCGAATACGTGCAGATCACCACCATCCACTCGGCGATGAACGACCAGCCGGTGATCGACGCCTACCACCACGAAGACCTGCGCCGTACGCGTTCGGCCTTCCAGTCGGTGATCCCGGTGTCCACTGGTCTGGCGCGTGGCATCGAGCGCCTGCTCCCGGAACTTGCCGGGCGAATCCAGGCCAAAGCGGTACGCGTACCAACCGTCAACGTCTCGTGCCTGGACATCACCCTGCAGACCGCTCGCGACACCAGCGCGGCCGAGGTCAACCAGGTACTGCGCGAGGCGGCGCTGGAAGGCCCGCTGAAAGGCTTGCTGGCCTACACCGAGCTGCCTCACGCCAGCTGTGATTTCAACCATGACCCGCATTCGGCAATCGTCGATGCCAGCCAGACCCGTGTTTCCGGCCCCCGCCTGGTGAACCTGCTGGCTTGGTTCGACAACGAATGGGGGTTCGCCAACCGTATGCTCGACGTTGCCGAACATTATCTGCACGTCGTTCACCCAACCCGCAACAAACAGCCCTGAAGGACTGCATTCATGACCGTGTTGAAGATGACCGACCTCGACCTGCAAGGTAAGCGCGTACTGATCCGCGAAGACCTCAACGTGCCTGTGAAGGACGGTGTGGTAGCCAGCGACGCGCGTATCCTGGCAGCGCTGCCGACCATCAAGCTGGCCCTGGAGAAGGGCGCGGCGGTAATGGTCTGCTCGCACCTGGGCCGCCCGACCGAAGGCGAGTTCTCTGCCGAGAACAGCCTGAAGCCGGTTGCCGACTACCTGAGCAAGGCCCTGGGCCGTGAAGTACCGCTGGTTGCCGACTACCTGGACGGAGTCGCGGTACAGGTCGGTGAGCTGGTGCTGTTCGAGAACGTGCGCTTCAACAAGGGCGAGAAGAAGAACGCCGACGAGCTGGCGCAGAAATACGCGGCCCTGTGCGACGTGTTCGTCATGGACGCTTTCGGTACCGCTCACCGCGCCGAAGGCTCGACCCATGGTGTGGCCAAGTTCGCCAAGGTTGCTGCTGCCGGCCCGCTGCTGGCTGCCGAGCTGGATGCCCTGGGCAAGGCCCTGAAGGCCCCGGCCAAGCCGATGGCGGCCATCGTTGCCGGTTCCAAGGTTTCCACCAAGCTGGACGTGCTGAACAGCCTGAGCAGCGTTTGCGACCAGCTGATCGTTGGCGGCGGCATTGCCAACACCTTCCTGGCCGCTGCTGGCCACCCGGTAGGCAAGTCGCTGTACGAGCCTGACCTGGTCGACACCGCCAAGGCCATCGCCGCCAAGGTCAGCGTGCCACTGCCAGTCGACGTGGTGGTTGCCAAGGAGTTCGCCGAAACCGCCGAAGCCACCGTCAAGGCCATTGCCGACGTTGCCGCTGACGACATGATACTGGACATCGGCCCGCAAACCGCTGCCAACTTCGCCGAGCTGCTGAAGTCGTCGAAGACCATCCTGTGGAACGGCCCGGTCGGCGTGTTCGAGTTCGACCAGTTCGGCAACGGCACCAAGGTGCTGGCCAAGGCCATCGCCGACAGCGCCGCGTTCTCCATCGCCGGTGGCGGTGACACCCTGGCGGCCATCGACAAATATGGCGTCAGCAAGGAAATCTCCTACATTTCTACCGGTGGTGGTGCCTTCCTCGAGTTCGTCGAGGGCAAGGTCCTGCCAGCCGTGGCAATCCTGGAAGAGCGGGCCAAGGCCTGATGACGTCGGCGTTTGGCAAAGGGAGTGGCCTGATGGTCAAGCAATTGCCTGTGATGATGCTGGCCGGCCTGCTGAGCGCCTGCTCTGGCAGCCCGGCCTCGGATGCCGACCCGGTTCAGCCCAAAGGCGGTTGCTACCAGTCCGAGTGGCAGGCCGAGACGGTGCCGGTGATCAGCAAGCGCGTAGGCCCGGAAGGCCTGGAGAAGTACGACGAAGACCACCAGCGCAAGGCGCCGGGTTGCCCCTGAGCCCGGCGTTTCGTCGGGCCAGGCAACCAAGTGACCGCTGTGTGGTCATCTAGAGGATATGTAATGAAAGCGCTTTTGGCCGTGACGGCCCTGGCGACACTGGCAGGATGCTCACTGCTGCAGCCGGCGCAACCCGCCCCGGCAGACAACTGGACCCGCTGGGTCTGCGACACCCAGGCCGAAGTGCTGTGGCGCTTCGCTGATGCGCAACGCGACCAGGTTGACGTGCGCCTTGGCGGCGGCGACCAGGTCTACCGGCTCAAGGCCGAGCCGGGTGCCTCGGGTGCGCTGTACAGCGATGGCATGCTGGCCTTCCACACCAAGGGCGAAGAAGGCCTGGTGTACTGGGTGGCAACCAACGATCTGATTGGGCGGGGCTGCAAGGCACCGTGACTGGCCGGGCCGCAACGGTGGCCCACACTACTTGAACAGCAACCGCCCCTGCGGCAGGCTTGCACGAAACAAACGACGCTTGTCGGGAGAGAGATACACAATGGCACTCATTAGCATGCGCCAGATGCTGGACCACGCCGCCGAGTTCGGTTACGGCGTACCAGCTTTCAACGTCAACAACCTCGAGCAGATGCGCGCCATCATGGAAGCGGCCGACAAGACCGACTCCCCGGTGATCGTCCAGGCTTCGGCCGGTGCCCGCAAATATGCAGGCGCACCATTCCTGCGCCACCTGATCCTGGCGGCCATCGAAGAATTCCCGCACATCCCGGTGTGCATGCACCAGGACCACGGCACCAGCCCTGACGTCTGCCAGCGCTCGATCCAGCTGGGCTTCAGCTCGGTAATGATGGACGGCTCGCTGGGTGAAGACGGCAAGACCCCGACCGACTACGAGTACAACGTCCGCGTTACCCAGCAGACCGTTGCCATGGCGCACGCCTGCGGCGTTTCGGTAGAGGGTGAACTGGGCTGCCTGGGCTCGCTGGAAACCGGCATGGCCGGCGAAGAAGACGGCATCGGCGCCGAAGGCGTGCTGGACCACAGCCAGATGCTGACCGACCCGGAAGAAGCCGCCGACTTCGTCAAGAAGACCCAGGTCGACGCCCTGGCGATCGCCATCGGTACCAGCCACGGTGCCTACAAGTTCACCAAGCCACCAACCGGTGACGTGCTGGCCATCGACCGCATCAAGGAAATCCACAAGCGCATCCCTAACACCCACCTGGTGATGCACGGTTCTTCCTCGGTACCGCAAGAGTGGCTGGCGATCATCAACCAGTACGGCGGCGACATCAAGGAGACCTACGGTGTACCGGTCGAAGAGATCGTAGAAGGTATCAAGCACGGCGTGCGCAAGGTCAACATCGATACCGACCTGCGTCTGGCTTCCACCGGTGCCATGCGCCGCCTGATGGCGCAGAACCCAAGCGAGTTCGACCCGCGCAAGTTCTTCGGTGAAACCGTCAAGGCCATGCGCGACGTGTGCATCGCCCGTTACGAAGCCTTCGGCACCGCCGGCAATGCCTCGAAGATCAAGCCGATCTCCCTGGAAGGCATGTTCCAGCGTTACCTGAAAGGTGAGCTGGCCGCCAAGGTCAACTGATCGACTGGCTTCACGAAAAACCCGCAGAAATGCGGGTTTTTTCATTTCTGGGTGTTACTCCTTTACCCGCGAAGCTGGCGGCACATATTTTCCCGGCAAACTGACCGTTAGTCGGCTAACGTACAGCTGAGTCACTGATAGCGTTCTGATTGCATTGCGTGTTACCCGCTCAGGTCTAGAGTACTAATGGATCCAAGCGTATCTTGAAGTCGGTCACATAACAGAGAAGCAGCATGGATGGCGCTCACCTTCAACCACAGCCACTGGATGGCAACTCGGTTCTTCTGGTGGTAGACGATTACCCCGAAAACCTTATCAGCATGCGGGCGTTGCTGGCCCGCCAGGATTGGCAAGTGTTGACGGCAAGCTCGGGGATGGAAGCCTTGAGCGCGTTGCTTGAACACGATGTCGACCTGGTCTTGCTGGATGTACAAATGCCGGAAATGGACGGCTTTGAAGTCGCCCGGCTGATGCGCGGCAGCCAGCGTACCCGGCTTACGCCGATCATCTTCCTCACCGCCAACGAACAGTCCGAAGCGGCCGTGCTCAAAGGCTACGCCAGCGGCGCCGTGGACTACATGTTCAAGCCGTTCGACCCGCAAATCCTCAAGCCCAAGGTCCAGGCCCTGCTCGACCAGCAGCGCAACCGGCGCATGCTGCAGCGCCTGACCCGTGAGCTGGAAGCGGCCAGGGCGTTCAATGCGTCGATCCTGGAAAACGCCGCCGAAGGTATTCTGGTGGTTGATGCTCAGGGCATCATCAGCTTTGCCAACCCGGCCATTTCCCGTTTGCTGGCGGCGCCGGTGCAGCAGTTGCAAGGCGCCCACCTGCTCGACCTGGTGCAGCAGGCCAGTGCCAGCCTGTGGCTCGAGTCAGACTTCTACCAGGCTTATCTGGGGCGGCAGATTTACCGCGTGCACGATGCCCAGCTGCGCACCCTGGGTGGTGAACTGGTGCCGGTCGCGTTGTCTTGCGCGCCCTTGCCGGCCGACCAGCAGGCCATGGTGGTGACCGTGCTGGACATGTCCGCGGTGCGTAACTTGCACCAGCAGCTGGAGTACCAGGCTGTCACCGACCCGCTCACCGGCCTGCTCAACCGCCGCGGTTTCTACCAGGCCGCCGAAGGTGCACTGTTGCGCAACGAGCGCTCGGACAAGGCGCAGGCACTGATGTACATGGACCTGGATGGCTTCAAGCGCATCAACGATTCGCTTGGCCATGACGCGGGCGACCGGGTATTGCGCTGGGTGGCCGAGCAGCTCAAGGACTGCTTGGGCAGCGAGGCCTTGCTGGCGCGCATGGGCGGGGACGAATTCACTGCACTGTTCGACAGCTTGCCCTACCCGGAGCAGGCCGGGCGTTATGCCGAACGGCTGCTGGAGCGTGTTTCCATCAGCCACGAGGTTGACGGATTCGATGTCTGCCTTGGAGTCAGCATCGGCATCGCCACCTACCCGGACTGCGGCGCTAATGTCGAAGGCTTGCTACGTGCGGCCGATGCGGCAATGTACGCGGCCAAGCAGGCTGGTCGCCAGCAGTACCGCTTCTACGATCAGGAACTTAACGGCCGGGCGCGTTCGCGGTTGATGCTTGAAGACAGCGTGCGCACGGCCATCGAACAGCAAGACTTCACCCTGGTGTACCAACCGCAGGTCGGCTTCAACGATGGCCGCCTGCGTGGTTTCGAGGCCCTGTTGCGCTGGCAGCACCCCAGCGTTGGCGATGTGCCGCCGGGGCTGTTCATTCCGCTGCTCGAAGAGGCCAGGTTGATCAACCGCCTGGCCAGCTGGATCTACCGCCAGGGCGCGGCCCAGCGCCAGGCCTGGTACCAGCGCTTCCCGGCGGACCTGGTGCTGGGTATCAGCCTGAGCCGGGCGCAGTTCGCCATGCCCAGCCTGGTAGACGAACTGCAACGGGTTATCCAGCTTTACCAGCTGGACCCGGCGCAGCTGGAAGTGGAAGTGGCGGAAACCTCACTGATGTACAACATCGATGCGGCCGTGAAACAGATACACCGCCTGCGCGAGCTGGGTGTGCGGGTGGCATTGGATGACTTTGGCGCGGGCGACTGTTCGTTGCGCATGCTGCGCGACCTGCCGATCGATACCCTCAAGCTCGACCGCCACCTGGTGGCGCGTCTGCCCGACTCGGCGGTGGATGCCGCGCTGGTGCGTAGTGTCATCGGCCTGTGCGCCGACTATCGCATCACAATTATCGCCGAAGGCGTGGAAACCCCAGCCCAGGCGGCTTGGCTCAAGGCCAACGGTTGCGAATACGTGCAGGGCTTCCTGGTGGCCCACCCGATGACCGCGGCGGATGCCAGTGGCTTCCCGGCGATTTTCCCCTGGCCAGGGCCATGATTGGCTAGAATCGGCATTCGTTACGCCGAATGCAGCGCCATGACCGTATTACGTTACTTGCAAGCTTACCCCCCGCACCTGCAGGAGCAGGTGCGGCAAATGATCGACAGCGACCGCCTGGGCGAGTACCTGCAGCGCCGCTACCCTGACCGCCATGACGTGCAAAGCGACAAGGCGTTGTACGGCTATGCCCAGGATTTGCGCCAGCAATACCTGCGCAGCGCGCCAAACCTGGACAAAGTACTGTTCGACAACCGCCTTGACCTGACCCATCGGGCCCTGGGCCTGAACACGGCGGTGTCGCGGGTACAGGGTGGCAAGCTCAAGGCGAAGAAGGAAATCCGCATCGCCTCGCTGTTCAAGGAGGCCGCGCCGCAGTTCTTGCGCATGATCGTGGTGCACGAACTGGCGCACCTGCGCGAGCGCGATCACAACAAAGCGTTCTACCAGCTCTGCCAGCACATGGAGCCGGACTACCACCAACTGGAATTCGACCTGCGCGTCTACCTGACCTATCGGGAGCTGCCGGGTAACCTCTAAGGAACATGCAGCATGGAAGTGAGCAAGACCAAGAGCAGCTTCTACCGCCGCCTGTACGTGGCCTGGCTGATCGACAGCCAGACCGCGACCAGCGTGCCCGCCCTGATGGAGGCCACCGGCATGCCGCGGCGCACCGCCCAGGACACCATCGCCGCCCTGGCCGACCTGGATATCGTCTGCGAGTTCGAGCAACAAGAGGGCGCGCGCAACCATGCCGGGCATTACCGCATTCATGACTGGGGGGCGATCGACAAGCAGTGGATCATCCAGCACCTGCGGCAGATTCGTGAAGTGCTGGGTTACCCCTGAGTCGAAACGCTGGCGCGGTCCCTGTGGGAGCGGGCGTGCCCGCGAACACGGGCGAAGCCCGTGCCATCCACCGCGGTGCCTGCTTCGCGGGCAAGCCCGCTCCCACAGGGATCGCGGCAATCTCAGCCCTTGCGCATCCCGATATGCGGAATGTCATCTTCCAGGTATTCCTCACCCACCATGACAAACCCATGCCCGGCATAGAACGCCTGCAAGTGCGCCTGCGCCGACAGGTACACCGGTACCCCCGGCCAGCAATGCTCCGCCGCCTCCAGCCCCTTGAGCAGCAACGTGTGCCCCAGCTTCAGCCCACGCGCCTCGGCCGACGTCACCACCCGCCCGATCACCACATCTCCGCCCTGGGACTGCGGGTCGAGCAAGCGCAGGTAGGCCACCAGCTTGTCGTCCTGCCAGGCCATAAGGTGCAGGGTGTCGCCGCCAAGGTCCTGGCCATCGACTTCCTGATAGGCACAGCGCTGCTCGACCACGAACACTTCCGTGCGTAATTGCAGAATGGCGTAGAGCTGGTCCTTGCTGAGGTCGGTGTGGTGCTTGCAGAGCCAGTCGATGGACATTGGCGCGAACTCCTTGAAGTGATCGCCGATCATCGCATGCCACGTGTGCTTCGGCCAAAATAGAGGCTAAATGACATTATTGGCCGCTGCCCTATGCACCGGCTTTGTGTAATCTCATCGGCAGTTGCAAAGAAGACCGCCTACACAGTGTGCGCCCCCCATTGCAAAAGGACTTGAGCATGCGGCCACTGCTTTGTGTTCTGGGATTGCTGGCAGTGATGCTGGCAACACCCGCGCCGGGTCACGACAAGCTGCGCCTGGTGGCAGACAACTGGCCGCCGTTCACCGATGCCAGCTTGCCGGGCGGCGGCCTGGCGACCAGCATTGTCACCATGGCGCTGAGCCGGGCCGGCTACGCCAGCGCCTTTGAGGAGGCGCCGTGGGCGCGGGCGCTATTGGGGGTAAGTGAAGGGCGCTACGACGTGCTGATCAATGCCTGGTACAACGACTCGCGCGCCCGCATCGGGCACTTTTCCACAGCCTACCTGAGTAACCGTGTGCGCCTGCTGCAGCGCAAGGGCGAGGTGTTCCGCTACAAGCGCCAGTCGGACTTGTACCCGTACAGCATTGCCGTGGTGCGTGATTACGCCTATTCACCCGAGTTCGACGGCGACGCCCGCCTGCACAAGGTGGCGGTTAGCAACTTTTCCTCTGCGGTGCGCATGCTGGCGGCAGGGCGGGTGAACCTGGCGGTGGAAGACGAGTACGTGGCCCGTTACAACCTGCAGCGCGAGCCGCAGGCGGTGCGTGATGGGGTGATGCTGGTCGAGCCGCCACTGGGGGAGAATACCCTGCATATCCTGGTCAGCCTGAAGCACCCGGAACATAAGCGGATTGTCGAAAGCTTCGAGCGGGCGATTGCGGCGATGAAGGCCGATGGCAGTTATGCGCGGCTGCTGCATCAGCATGGCTTTTGATCTCTACCGCCTGTGCCGGCGATAGGGCCAACACAGGCAGCAGCATAATCAGGCCGGGGTACCTTCCTTGATCAGGTGCGCCGCCAAGGTGCGCAACGGCGCCAACTGTCGGCAGATCAACGCCAACTGGGTCTGCACCAGCCGCTGGTGCTCATCCAGCTCTTCGGGCATCTGCTCCAGGGCATTGGCCAGCGCCTCCTCGGCATCACTGTGAATCGCCACTGGCAGCCGCGCTGCCAGGCCATTGGCAATTTCGTCCAGGCTGCTGGCCAGGCTTTGTCCGGCACCTTCGATCAACTGCTCCTGAACCTCCGCCGGCAACGCGGTATCGCGGTGCGCACCGAGCCCCGAGAGGTAGCTGAGCAAGGTGTGCGACAGCACCAGGAAGCGGAAGCCGACATCGGCCTCCTTACGGAAATGCCCCGGCTCCATCAGCATGTTGGCCAGGGTGGTGGACAGCGCCGCGTCGGCGTTGTGGGCGTTACGCCGGGCCAGGCGGTAGGCCAGGTCGTCGCGCTTGCCGTGGGCGTACTGCTGCATGATCTGCCGCAGGTACACGCTGGCACAGGCCAGGGTGTTGGCCAGCGCCTTGTTCAACCGCCGCCCCTGCCAGTCAGGCAGGAACAGGAATACCGCAAGGATGGCGATCAGGCTGCCCACCAAAGTATCGAACAGGCGCGGCAGGAACAGACCATAGCCATCGCCGATCTGGTTGAAGCAGAACAGTACCATCAGGGTGATTGCGGCCGTGGCCAGGGCGTAGCGGGTAGTGCGGTTGACGAAGAACACCACCCCGGCGACCACGGCGAACAGCGATTGGATCACCGGGTTGGGGAACAGGTCGAACAAGGCCCAGCCCACGGTCAGGCCGACGGCAGTGCCGAACACCCGTTGCACCAGCTTGCGCCGGGTCGCCCCGTAGTTGGGCTGGCACACGAACAGCGTGGTGAGGATGATCCAGTAGCCCTGGGTAGGGTGGATCAGGTGCACCATGCCATAGCCAATCGACAACGCCAGCGGCAGGCGCAAGGCATGGCGGAACAGTAGCGAGGTCGGTGTGAGCTGGGTGCGCAGGCGTGTCCACACGTCCTTCAGCGAGCGTGGCGAGCGGTCGAGCAGGCTGCTGTCGCTGGCGTCGGCCAGGCTGTCCGGGTTGCTGGCGGCGCTAAGCAGGCGGTCCAGCGTCGCCAGGTTGGCGGCCAGTGCCCGCAGCGAGCGCAGCAGGCCGCGCCAGGCCGGGTTGCTCTGGATGCGCAGGTGTTCCAGCGAAGCGTTAAGGTCTTCGAGGGCCTCGGGATAACCGCTGGCCAGCACGAACGGCTGGCGCAGGCGGATCGAGCGGGCCAGCTCCTGGCAGGACGAGCCCTGCTTACGCAGCAGGCGCTGGCAGCGGAACATCACGTCACTGTGGAAAAACGCCTCGGTCAGGGCGTTGTAGGGGTAGTGCGAGGCGCTGACCCGCTCATGGATGTCCTGGGCCAGGAAGTACAGCTTGAGGTAGCGGCTGACCTTGGAGTTCGGCTGGCTGTTGCCCACCCGGTGCAGAATGATTTCCTTGGCTGCGTTGAGTGCCGCCACCACCTTGCCGTTCTGCTGGGCCAGCTCCAGGCGCCGGGCCTCGACGTCGAGGGTGCGGATAGGTTCGAACAGGCTGGCCTTGAGCTTGAGGTAGCTGCCCAGTTCGAAGAACAGCTTGGCCAGGCTCTGTTGCACTGGCTGGTTGGAAAACAATGCCTGCCACAGCACCGACAGCAGCCCGTACCAGGCCGCGCCTGCCACCAGCAGCAGTGGTTCGTGCCAGAAGTCGGTGACCTGGCCACCGCGCTGGTCCACGCCGATCATGGTGTAAACCGCGGTGATCAGTGTTGCCGAGGCAATCGCACCATAGCGCTCGCCCAAGGCGCCGAGCATGGTCAGGCCGAAAGCGGCCAGGGCCAGGGCAATGACGAAGATCCAGGGGTAGGGGAACAGCAACTCGACCGCCAGCGCGGCGATGGCAAAACACACCAGGGTAACGGCCAGGGCGCTGAGGCGGCCCTGCCAGCTGTCGTCGGTTTCGGCCAGGGCGCTGGCGATGATGCCGAGGAACAGCGGAATCAGCAGGGCCATCTCGTTCTGGTACCAGCACAGGGCCAGGCTGCCGGTGAGGGCGATGGTGACCCGGATGCTGTAGCTGAACTTGTCTTGGCCCCACAGGCGACGCAGTGACTGACGGAACGAGCTCGATGACATGATGGCCTGCTAGGCAGTGAGCGAAGAATGCATTGCAGCACGGGCCAGCAAGAAGCGTTCCGTGCTGCTGAATGGATTCTACTCTACACGAACTGCGCTGCGGCGTTGGCCGACGCCCAAGCCCACTGGAAGTTGAAACCGCCCAGATGACCGGTGACATCCAGCACTTCACCGATGAAGTACAGCCCGGGGCTCTTCAGCGATTCCATGGTCTTGGACGACACTTCGCGGGTGTCCACGCCACCCAGGGTAACTTCGGCGGTGCGGTAGCCTTCGGTGCCGGCCGGCACCACTTGCCAGTTCGCCAGTTTCTCGGCGATCTGTGCCAGTTCCGCCGGGGTGTACTGCTTCATCGGCCTGGACTCGAACCACTGCTCGGCCAGCAGGTTGGCCAGCTTGCGGGTGAACACTTCGCCCAGCACGGTCTTCAGTTCGGCATTGGCGCGCTCGGCCTGCATCTGTTGCAGCCAGGTCAATGCGTCACGGTCTGGTAGCAGGTTGATCTCGACCGTGTCGCCGGCTTCCCAGAACGACGAGATCTGCAGGATCGCCGGGCCGCTCAGGCCACGGTGGGTAAACAGCAGGTTTTCGCGGAAGCTGGTGCCGTTGCAGCTGGCGGTGCAGTCCAGCGAAGTGCCGGACAACTCGGTGCACAGTGCCTTGAGTTGGGGCTCGGTGATGGTGAACGGCACCAGCCCGGCGCGGGTCGGCAGCAGGGTGTGGCCAAACTGGCGCGCTACCTGGTAGCCGAAGCCGGTGGCACCCAGGGTCGGGATCGACAGGCCGCCGGTTGCGATCACCAGCGACTGGCAGGCGAACTGGCCGCCACTGGTTTGCAGCAGGTAGCCGCTTTCGGTCTTCTCGATCTGTTCGATGCTGGTGTGCATGCGGATTTCGGCGCCGGCCTCGTCGCATTCGGCCAGCAGCATGTCGAGGATGTCGCTGGCCTTGTTGTCGCAAAACAGTTGGCCGAGCTTTTTCTCGTGGTACGCCACGCGGTGCTTGCACACCAGCTCGATGAAGTCCCACTGGGTGTAGCGGGCCAGCGCCGACTTGCAGAAGTGCGCGTTGTGCGAAAGGAAGTTGGACGGCTCGGTGTACATGTTGGTGAAGTTGCAGCGCCCGCCGCCAGACATGAGGATCTTCTTGCCTGGCTTGTTGGCGTGGTCGAGCAGCAGCACCCGGCGGCCACGGCGGGCGCTGAGCTGGGCGCACATCAGGCCGGCGGCGCCGGCGCCGAGGATGATCACGTCGGTGGAGTGCACGGTGTTACCTCTTCAAGATTGCAGGGGGCTGCTGCGCAGCCCTATCGCGACACAAGGCCGCTCCAACAAGAGATAAGCGATCCCCTGTAGGAGCGGCCTTGTGTCGCGATGGGCCGCAAAGCGGCCCCAAATTAGGTCAGACGATGCGGACTTTCAGGGACCTGCCCTTGATCTTGCCGCTGTTCAGCCGCTGCATGGCCTGCTTGGCCAGCGCCCGCTCCACGGCCACAAACGCCTGGAAGTCGAAGATGGCAATCTTGCCCACCTGTTTGCCCGGGATACCGGCATCACCGGTCAGTGCGCCAAGGATATCGCCCGGGCGCAGCTTGTCCTTGCGCCCGGCGGCGATGCACAGGGTGCTCATCACTGGCAGCAGCGGCTCGCCGCCCTTGTTCTTCAGGCTGTCCAGCTGGTCCCAGCGCAGCGGGCTCTTCTGCAGTTCTTCGATGGCCTGGGCGCGGTGGCCTTCGGCCGGGGCCACCAGGCTGACTGCAACACCTTTCTCGCCAGCACGGCCAGTACGGCCCACACGGTGCACGTGGATTTCCGCATCACGCGCCAGCTCGACGTTGATGACCATGTCCAGGCCATCGATATCCAGGCCACGCGCGGCCACGTCGGTAGCTACCAGCACCGAACTGCTGCGGTTGGCGAACATGGTCAGTACCTGGTCGCGGTCGCGTTGCTCCAGGTCGCCATGCAGGGCCTGGGCGACGATGCCCTTGGCGGTCAGGTGGGCGACCACGTCCTCGCACTGCTGCTTGGTGAAGCAGAACGCCACGCACGACTGTGGGCGGTAGTGGCCGAGTACGCGGGTGACGGCTTCCAGGCGCTGCTGCGGGTCGATTTCGATGAAGCGCTGCTCGATCTGGTTGTCGGTGTGCAGGCTCTCGACCTTGACCTGCTGCGGGTTGCGCATGAAGTCGGCGGCCAGTTGCTTGATGCCGGCCGGGTAGGTGGCCGAGAACAGCAGGGTCTGGCGGCGCGACGGGGTCTTGCCGATGATGCTGGCAATGGCATCGAAGAAGCCCATGTCGAGCATGCGGTCGGCTTCGTCAAGCACCAGGGTGTTCAGGCCATCGAGCACCAGGGTGCCTTTGTCCAGATGCTGCTGGATGCGCCCCGGGGTGCCGACGATGATGTGCGCACCGTGCTCCAGCGAAGCGATCTGCGGGCCCAGCGAAACGCCGCCGCACAGGGTCAGGATCTTGATGTTGTCCTCGGCGCGGGCCAGGCGGCGCAGCTCCTTGGCGACCTGGTCGGCGAGCTCGCGGGTAGGGCACAGCACCAGCGCCTGGCAGCCGAAGTAGCGCGGGTTGATCGGGTTGAGCAGGCCGATGCCGAAGGCGGCGGTCTTGCCGCTGCCGGTCTTGGCCTGGGCGATCAGGTCCTGGCCCTTGAGGATGACCGGCAGGCTCTGGGCCTGGATCGGCGTCATCGAGGCATAGCCGAGGGCGTCCAGGTTGGCCAGCATGGCGGTGGACAGCGGCAAGGTGGCAAAGGCGGTGGATTCGGTGGTCACGAGGCGGGCCTACGGTGCGAAGCTAAAAATGCCGCATAGTCTACCAGCCTCATGGCCATTCGCCCTAAGACTCCACATGCTCTTCCGGACGACGGGCACGCCTTCCGTCCGTCGGCGACAGCTGCAGGAAGATAGCTGCCGCCAGCATGGCCATCACGCCGATGGTGACGAAGGTCAGCTGGAATGCACCCAGGGTAGTTTCCACGCCCTCGGCGCTGCCTGCGGCGGTAAAGCCGCCGAGCAGCGCGCCGGCACAGGCCACGCCCAGGCTCAGCGCCAGTTGCGCCACCACCGACAGCAGGCTGTTGCCGCTGCTGGCGCTGGCGTCGTCAAGGTCGATCAACGTCACCGTATTCATCGCCGTGAACTGCATGGAGTTGATCGCGCCGAGCAGGCCCAGTTGAATCAGCAGCACGGCGTAGGGCGTCTGCTCATCGACCAGGCCGAGGCTGGCCAGCATCAGGCCCAGCAACAAGGTATTGCCGGTGAGGATGATGCGGTAGCCGAACCGTTCGATCAGCGGCCTGGCGACGGACTTGGCCAGCATGGCTGCCGCCGCCAGCGGGATCATGCTCATGCCGGCCTGGGCAGGCGAGTAACCCAGCGCCACCTGCAGCAGCAGCGGCACCAGGAACGGCAGGGCGCCACTGCCCAGGCGAGCGAACAGGTTGCCGAGGATGCCGATGGCGAAGGTACGCACACGGAACAGGCTGGGTGAGAACAGTGGCTCCGGGTCGCGCCCGGCACGCAGCCAGTAGGCGGCCAGGCAGGCCATGCCGGCGAACAGCAGCAACATCACCCGCAGGTGCGGCAGGTGCAGCTCGCCCAGGCCCTCCATGGCGATGGTGATCAGTACCATCGCTGCGCCAAACAACAGGAAGCCGGGGCCGTCAAACTTGGTGCGCTCGGCACCGCGCAGGTCGGGGATGAACTTCCACACCGCATAGCAGCCGACCAGGCCGACCGGCAGGTTGAGCAGGAAGATCCAGTGCCAGCTGAGGATTTCCACCAGCCAGCCACCCACCGTCGGGCCCAGCAGTGGGCCGAGCAGGCCGGGGATAGTGATGAAGCTCATGATCCGCACCAGTTCGCTGCGCGGGTAGGCGCGCAACACCACCAGCCGCCCGACCGGCAGCATCAGCGCCCCGCCCAGGCCCTGCACGACGCGGGCGAAGATCAAAAAGCCGAGGCTGTTGGCGGCAGCGCACAGCAACGAGCCAAAGCTGAACAGCAGGATGGCGCTGAAGAAGATGCGCTTGGTGCCGAAGCGGTCGGCGATCCAGCCTGAAGCGGGGATCAGCAGGGCCACGGTGAGCATGTAGGCGATGATCACGCCCTGCATGCGCAGCGGGTCTTCGGCCAGCGAACGGGCCATGGCCGGCAGCGCGGTGTTGAGGATGGTGCCGTCCAGGGACTGCATGAAGAAAGCGATGGCCACCACCCAGGGGATCCAGCGGGCGGTGACGGGGTCCAGCGGGGTGCGTTCGGGCATGACTTCCTCTTCTGCCTGGGCCGGCCCTTTCGCGGCGTAAAAAGCAACCACCAAGGTAGAAAAAACCCACTGGGGGGGGGGATTAGAAAGAAAAAGG
>NZ_JBDJLK010000085.1:0-22426 GCF_039673335.1 Pseudomonas sp. TWI929 | reverse complement strand
GTATTGCATCTGGTTTAAAACCTGCGCAATACCTGTAGGAGCGGCCGTGTGTCGCGAAAGGGGCCCGCAGGGCCCCCAATTCAGAAGGTGTCAGCCGTTAGAGCAGCCGTTCCCCATCACGCGGTATTCGAGAATGTGCTTCTGTCCTTTGGAGTCCTCGTAAGTCATGCGGGCCGGCACGACTTCGCACACATTGGGCACTTCGCTCATGGAAATGACGCGAGCAATGTCCAGGTGCTGCGAGTAACTGTACTGTTCAACCGGAATCTGCTCGGCATCTTTGGCTTCGCCGGCCATCGCCGCGCCGCAAAGACTGCCAAGTACCAATACCAGTAAAGCTTTCATTTTCTATTTACCTGTCTAAGGTCGTGAGGGGGCACGCGGCGCTTATGGCGCCGCGAGTACAGCTAGTTTTAACTATCGGGATTAGATGGAGATTAACGCTTGCCTTCGTGGGGGCTGTTACCAGTTGTTAATCGCCTTGCCGTTGCTGGCGAGGTGAATTTTATGGCTGGGGCCAGAGCTGAAACAGAGGGACTTTTGATAAAGTGTTTTGACAGAATCTGTAACAATCCTGTGGTAAACACCCCCGGGCTTCCCCTGTAAGGGTTGAAATGCGCGCGCCAGAGCGCTTTGCCGGAACGGGCGTACCAAATTACTACCAACGTCGAATGGCTTTTATCGCTCTGGTACAGTTACAAACGGTTCCATACAAAAACAACTATTACACCGAGGTAACACAGATGAGTGCGGCTCCACTGTATCCCGTTCGTCCTGAGGTTGCGGCTACTACCCTGACCGACGAGGCCACCTACAAGGCCATGTACCAGCAATCGGTGATCAACCCGGACGGCTTCTGGCGCGAGCAGGCCCAGCGTATCGACTGGATCAAGCCGTTTACCAAGGTCAAGCAGACCTCCTTCGACGACCATCACGTCGATATCAAATGGTTCGCCGACGGCACTCTGAACGTTTCCTCCAACTGCCTTGACCGCCACCTCGAAGAGCGCGGTGACCAGTTGGCCATCATCTGGGAAGGCGACGACCCTTCCGAACACCGCAACATCACCTACCGCGAGCTGCACGAGCAGGTTTGCAAGTTCGCCAACGCCCTGCGTGGTCAGGACGTGCACCGCGGTGACGTGGTCACCATCTACATGCCGATGATCCCTGAAGCCGTGGTCGCCATGCTGGCCTGTGCCCGTATCGGTGCGATCCATTCGGTGGTGTTCGGCGGCTTCTCGCCTGAGGCGCTGGCTGGCCGTATCATCGACTGCAAATCCAAGGTGGTGATCACCGCCGACGAAGGCGTGCGCGGCGGCCGCCGTACCCCGCTCAAGGCCAACGTCGACCTGGCGCTGACCAACCCGGAAACCAACAGCGTGCAGAAGATCATCGTGTGCAAGCGCACCGGTGGCGACATTGCCTGGCACCAGCACCGTGACATCTGGTACGAAGACCTGATGAAAGTGGCCTCCAGCCACTGCGCGCCGAAAGAGATGGGTGCCGAAGAGGCGCTGTTCATCCTTTATACCTCCGGCTCCACTGGTAAGCCCAAGGGTGTGCTGCACACCACTGGCGGTTACCTGGTGTATGCCGCGCTTACCCATGAGCGCGTGTTCGACTACCGCCCAGGCGAGGTGTACTGGTGCACCGCCGACGTCGGTTGGGTGACCGGCCACAGCTACATCGTCTACGGCCCGCTGGCCAACGGCGCCACCACCCTGCTGTTCGAGGGCGTGCCGAACTACCCGGACATCACCCGCGTGTCGAAGATCGTCGACAAGCACAAGGTCAACATCCTCTACACCGCGCCAACCGCCATCCGCGCGATGATGGCCGAAGGGCAGGCTGCTGTTGAGGGGGCCGACGGCTCCAGCCTGCGCCTGCTGGGCTCGGTAGGCGAGCCGATCAACCCCGAAGCCTGGAACTGGTACTACAAGACCGTGGGCAAGGAGCGTTGCCCGATCGTTGACACCTGGTGGCAGACCGAGACCGGCGGCATCCTGATCAGCCCGCTGCCGGGTGCTACCGGCCTGAAGCCGGGCTCGGCAACCCGTCCGTTCTTCGGCGTGGTGCCGGCGCTGGTGGACAACCTGGGTAACCTGATCGACGGCGCCGCCGAAGGCAACCTGGTAATCCTTGATTCCTGGCCAGGTCAGTCGCGTTCGCTGTACGGCGACCACGACCGCTTTGTCGATACCTACTTCAAGACCTTCCGTGGCATGTACTTCACCGGCGACGGTGCGCGCCGTGACGAGGATGGCTACTACTGGATCACTGGTCGTGTGGATGACGTGCTCAACGTGTCCGGCCACCGCATGGGCACCGCCGAGATCGAAAGCGCCATGGTGGCGCATTCGAAAGTTGCCGAAGCTGCTGTGGTGGGCGTGCCGCACGACATCAAGGGCCAGGGCATCTATGTGTATGTCACCCTCAATGCCGGTATCGAAGCCAGCGAGCAACTGCGCCTGGAGCTGAAGAACTGGGTGCGCAAGGAAATCGGCCCGATCGCTTCGCCGGATGTGATCCAGTGGGCACCGGGGCTGCCGAAGACCCGCTCGGGCAAGATCATGCGCCGTATCCTGCGCAAGATTGCCACCGGTGAATACGGTGCGCTGGGCGATATCTCGACCTTGGCCGACCCGGGTGTGGTGCAACACCTGATCGATACCCACAAGGCGATGAGCCTGGCTTCGGCCTGATCGCCGAGTCGAATACGCTCCCACACAGATCGGTGCAAGCCAGCAGAAAACCCCGTCCGGGCAACCGGCGGGGTTTTTTGCTTTACTGTTACCCGACAATCATCGGTAACCGTTCTGTCACCACGTCTGCCCAATAACGGGGCGCCAGGAAACAAATCCGTCCCGTTTCGGTGCATTCGCATCGCCATTTTGTGCAACACAACACGCTACACTTGCCGTAGTACAAGGCTTTGCCAATAATAGGCCCAGGAATTGCTAGGTCTAAAGGTTCTATTTCTTGCGCTTTTGCATAATTTGCAATGGCTGTCAACATTGCCCGCAGCGGTTTCAGGCGCTTCTGTAAGTAGTTGTCGCTTTGAAGAAATATCGACTACCGGGCTGTCGTTAAAATGCCACTCACTCGCTCGTGGTATGCGGCCTTGGTCGAACCCTGCGCGGCTCGCGTTGTACTCATTCGCATATCGGGCAGCCGTTATCTGCCTTGTATTGCCCCGTACCGATGGAGTTACCTGATGAAGAAGCTCGCACTGCTTGGCGCCCTGGCGCTGTCCGTGTTTTCCCTGGTATCGCAGGCCGATGAAAAGCCGCTGAAAATCGGCATCGAGGCCGCCTACCCACCCTTCGCCTTCAAGCAACCCGACGGCAGCATCGCCGGCTTCGACTACGACATCGGCAACGCCCTGTGCGAAGAGATGAAAGCCAAGTGCACCTGGGTCGAGCAAGAATTCGACGGCCTCATCCCGGCGCTGAAGGTGCGCAAGATCGACGCCATCCTGTCGTCCATGTCGATCACCGACGACCGCAAGAAGTCGGTCGACTTCACCAAGCGCTATTACCTGACCCCGGCGCGCCTGGTGATGAAGGAAGGCACCACCGTCAGCGACAGCCTGGATGAGCTGAAAGGCAAGAAGATCGGTGTGCAGCGTGGCTCGATCCACGACCGCTTCGCCAAGGAAGTACTGGGCGCCAAGGGTGCCACCGTGGTTCCTTACGGCACCCAGAACGAAATCTACCTGGACGTGGCAGCCGGTCGCCTCGATGGCACCGTGGCCGACGCCACCCTGCTGGAAGACGGCTTCCTCAAGACCGACGCCGGCAAGGGCTTCGCCTTCGTAGGCCCGGCCTTCACCGACGCCAAGTACTTCGGTGACGGCATCGGCATCGCCGTGCGCAAGGGTGACAAGGCCAACGTCGACCGCATCAACGCGGCCATCGACGCCATCCGTGCCAACGGCAAGTACAAAGAAATCGAGAAGAAGTACTTCAACTTCGACATCTACGGTCCAGACTCGAACTAAGACGTCGGGTTTCACCTGTGCAATGGTGCAAACAGCAGAGGCTCTGAGGTTTGCACCATTTTTCATTCTCTAGGTCGAGGACCTCATCATGTTGAAAGGCTACGGGGCAGTCATCCTCGACGGGGCGTGGCTGACGCTGCAGCTCGCCCTGTCGTCGATGGCCCTGGCCATCGTGCTCGGCCTGATCGGTGTGGCGCTGCGCTTGTCGCCAGTGCGCTGGCTGGCCTGGCTGGGCGATCTGTATTCCACGGTAATCCGTGGCATTCCGGACTTGGTCCTGATCCTGCTGATCTTCTACGGCGGGCAAGACATCATCAACCGGGTGGCACCGCTGCTCGGCTACGAAGACTACATCGACCTGAATCCGCTGGTTGCGGGTATCGGTACGCTGGGCTTCATCTTTGGCGCCTACCTGTCGGAAACCTTCCGTGGCGCCTTCCTGGGTATTCCTAAAGGCCAGGCCGAGGCGGGCGTGGCGTATGGCATGAGCCCGCGCCAGGTGTTCTTCCGCATCCAGGTGCCGCAAATGATTCGCCTGGCGATCCCGGGCTTCACCAACAACTGGCTGGTGCTGACCAAGGCCACCGCGCTGATCTCGGTAGTCGGCCTGCAGGACATGATGTTCAAGGCCAAGCAGGCGGCCGATGCCACCCGCGAGCCGTTCACCTTCTTCCTGGCGGTGGCGGCGCTGTACCTGGTGCTGACCAGCGTCTCGCTGCTGGCCCTGAAGTATCTCGAGCGCCGCTACTCGGTGGGCGTCAAGGTGGCTGAACTATGATCTTCGACTACAACGTCGTCTGGGAGGCGTTGCCGATGTACTTCGGCGGCCTGCTGACCACCCTCAAGCTGCTGGCGATTTCGCTGTTCTTCGGCCTGCTGGCGGCCGTTCCGCTGGGTTTGATGCGGGTGTCCAAACAGCCGGTGGTCAACATGGCCGCCTGGCTCTACACCTACGTGATCCGTGGCACGCCGATGCTGGTGCAGCTGTTCCTCATCTACTACGGCCTGGCGCAGTTCGAGGCGGTGCGTGAAAGCGTGTTCTGGCCGCTGCTGTCCAGCGCCACCTTCTGTGCGTGCCTGGCGTTCGGCATCAACACCAGCGCCTACACGGCCGAAATCATCGCTGGCAGCCTCAAGGCCACGCCGCATGGCGAGATCGAGGCAGCCAAGGCCATGGGTATGTCACGCATGAAGATGTACCGGCGCATCCTGCTGCCGTCGGCCCTGCGCCGGGCGCTGCCGCAGTACAGCAACGAAGTGATCATGATGCTGCAGACCACCAGCCTGGCGTCGATCGTTACCTTGATCGACATCACCGGCGCTGCGCGCACGGTCAATGCCCAGTACTACCTGCCTTTCGAGGCCTATATCACGGCGGGCGTGTTCTACCTGTGCCTGACCTTCATCCTGGTGCGCCTGTTCAAGATGGCCGAACGCCGCTGGCTCGGCTACCTGGCGCCGCGCAAGCACTGACCGCTTTGTGAGAATCGACAGCATGTACAAACTCGAAGTCCAAGACCTGCACAAGCGCTACGGCAGCCATGAAGTGCTCAAGGGCGTGTCCCTGGCGGCCAAGGCCGGCGACGTCATCAGCATCATCGGCTCCAGTGGTTCGGGCAAGTCGACCTTCCTGCGCTGCATCAACCTGCTGGAGCAGCCGCACGCCGGCAAGATCCTGCTCAACAACGAAGAGCTGAAGCTGGTCGCCGGCAAGGACGGTGCGCTGAAGGCGGCCGACCCGCGCCAGCTGCAACGCATGCGCTCGCGCCTGTCGATGGTGTTCCAGCACTTCAACCTGTGGTCGCACATGACCGCGCTGGAAAACATCATCGAGGCGCCGGTACATGTGCTGGGCGTAAACAAGAAGGAAGCCCTGGAAAAGGCTGAGCATTACCTGGCCAAGGTGGGTGTCGCCCACCGCAAGGACGCCTTCCCCGGGCATATGTCGGGTGGCGAGCAACAGCGTGTGGCAATTGCCCGCGCGCTGGCCATGGAACCGGAAGTTATGCTGTTCGACGAGCCGACCTCGGCACTGGACCCGGAGCTGGTGGGCGATGTGCTGAAGGTGATGCAGGCGCTGGCCCAGGAAGGCCGGACCATGGTGGTGGTGACCCACGAAATGGGCTTTGCCCGCGAGGTGTCCAACCAGCTGGTGTTCCTGCACAAAGGCCTGGTGGAAGAAGCCGGCTGCCCGCGTGAAGTGCTGGCCAACCCACAGTCGGAGCGCCTGAAGCAGTTCCTCTCCGGCAGCCTGAAGTAAAAGCTGCATTTTTGCACCAGAATAGGGCATGCTGCGCGGCGAGCGCAGCCTGACCCGGCGCACAGACTCGAACGACCTCAGGTTTCGGACCGCACCTTATGACCACCCAGCGAATCGGTTTTCTCATCTGGCCCAGCACCAGGCCCTTGACCCTGGCGCTGGCCGAGGAAGTGTTGCAGGTGGCGCAGCGGGTGCACCCGGATGTGGTCTACGAGTTGGCCTTCCTGCAGGCGGAGCCAGCACAAGAGGGGGGCTGGCGCTTGCCGGGCGAGCCGTGGACCGGCCGCCTGGACGGTTGGCACAAGCTGTTTCTGCTGGCTGACGAACCGCCTGTTGCCGTGGGGGCTGCCTTGTCGGCGGCGCTCAAGCAGCTGGCGCGCAGTGGCTGCATGATCGGTGGCCTGTCTGCCGGGGTTTATCCGCTGGCGATGCTGGGCCTGCTCGACGGTTACCGCGCTGCGGTGCACTGGCGCTGGCAGGATGATTTTGCCGAACGCTTCCCCAAGGTCATTGCCACCAGCCACCTGTTCGACTGGGACCGTGATCGCCTGACCGCTTGTGGCGGCATGGCCGTGACCGACCTGCTGCTGGCAGTGCTGGCCCGTGATCACGGGGCGGAGCTGGCCGGGGCGGTGTCGGAAGAACTGGTGGTCGAGCGCATCCGCGAGGGTGGTGAGCGCCAGCGTATTCCGTTGCAGAACCGTCTGGGTTCCAGCCATCCCAAGCTGACCCAGGCAGTGTTGCTGATGGAAGCCAACATCGAAGAGCCGCTGACCACCGACGAAATTGCCCAGCATGTGTGCGTTTCGCGTCGGCAGCTGGAGCGCATCTTCAAGCAGTACCTGAACCGCGTGCCGAGCCAGTATTACCTGGAACTGCGGCTGAACAAGGCGCGGCAGATGCTGATGCAGACCAGCAAGTCGATCATCCAGATCGGCTTGTCCTGCGGCTTTTCCTCGGGGCCGCATTTTTCCAGTGCGTACCGCAATTTTTTTGGTGCTACCCCGCGGGAAGACCGCAATCAGCGGCGCAGCAGCAGCCCGTTCGAACTGAGCTCGGCGCCGGCTGAAAAAGGCTGACATTTCCTTCTCCTGTGCCGGCCCTTTCGCGGCTAAAGCCGCTCCCACAGGGACCGCACAAGCTTCAAGTCCTGCACAGGTCCTGTGGGAGCGGCTTTAGCCGCGACAGGGCCGGCACAGGCAGCCACCTTTCTTAATGTGAACACCCGTTCACCCAGCCCCCTCTCTCCCGTACACTGCGCGATTGCGACAGTGTTTGTCGCATTGCCGAAAACCTCGTGAAAACTGGGTTTTGCGCTGTAACAAGTTGTCGCTTGGCCGCAAGGACAGGCGCGGATCAGTCCTTACAATCCCCCCATCGCTCGCCACTTCCAGGCCAGCGTTCCTCTTCAGGAGACTCAGATGTCCGTTGAGCAAGCCCCGGTGCAACGTGCCGATTTCGACCAGGTCATGGTCCCCAACTATTCTCCGGCGGCCTTCATTCCTGTGCGAGGCGAGGGTTCCCGCGTCTGGGACCAGTCGGGTCGCGAGCTGATCGACTTTGCCGGTGGCATCGCGGTCAACGCCCTGGGCCACTGCCACCCGGCACTGGTCAAGGCCCTGACCGAACAGGCCAACACCCTCTGGCACGTGTCCAACGTGTTCACCAACGAGCCGGCGCTGCGCCTGGCCCACAAGCTGGTGGACGCCACCTTTGCCGACCGTGCGTTCTTCTGCAACTCCGGCGCCGAGTCCAACGAGGCCGCTTTCAAGCTGGCCCGTCGCGTCGCTCATGACCGCTTCGGCCCGGAAAAGCACGAAATCATCGCCACCTTGAACAGCTTCCACGGTCGCACCCTGTTCACCGTCAGCGTCGGTGGCCAACCGAAGTACTCCGACGGCTTCGGCCCGAAGATCACCGGTATCAGCCATGTGCCGTACAACGACCTGGAAGCGTTGAAAGCACAGATTTCCGACAAGACCTGCGCCGTGGTGATCGAGCCGATCCAGGGCGAGAGCGGCGTGGTGCCGGCCGACAAGGCCTACCTGGAAGGCGCGCGCAAGCTGTGTGACGAGCACAACGCCCTGCTGATCTTCGACGAAGTACAGACCGGCGTGGGCCGTACCGGCTCGCTGTATGCCTACCAGCACTACGGCGTTACCCCGGACATCCTGAGCAGCGCCAAGAGCCTGGGCGGCGGCTTCCCGATCGGCGCCATGCTGACCACCACCGAGCTGGCCAAGCACCTGGCTGTCGGCACCCACGGCACCACCTACGGCGGCAACCCACTGGGCTGCGCCGTTGCCTGCGCCGTGCTGGATGTGGTCAACACCCCGGAAACCCTGGCCGGTATCAAGGCCAAGCACGCGCGCTTCAAAACCCGCCTGGAGCAGATCGGCCAGAAGTACAACCTGTTCAGCCAGGTGCGTGGCGTTGGCCTGCTGCTGGGCTGCGTGCTGACCGAAGCCTGGCAAGGCAAGGCCAAGGATGTGCTCAACGCTGCCGAGAAGGAAGGCGTGATGGTGCTGCAGGCCGGCCCGGACGTGGTCCGCTTCGCGCCAAGCCTGGTAGTTGAAGACGCCGACATCGACGAAGGCCTGGACCGCTTCGAGCGCGCCGTGGCCACCCTGACCCAAGGCTGATCCGCCTGCGGTCCCTTCGCCAGCCCCGGCGCCGGCTCAGCCCGAGCTTGCGCCGGGGCGGCGATACCCGATTCCAGTGCAGGTGCCAGTGCACCTGCCGTTTTTCCGTGCCGCCGTGAGCGGCCCGTATTCCAAAGGAGTGACACCATGCTGGTGATGCGCCCCGCGCAAATGGCTGATCTGAACGAAGTGCAGCGCATGGCTGCAGACAGCCCCATTGGTGTCACCTCGCTGCCGGACGACACTGCTCGCCTGGGCGACAAGATCGCCGCTTCCGAGACTTCCTTCGCCGCCGAGGTCAGCTTCAACGGTGAAGAAAGCTACTTCTTCGTGCTCGAAGACAGCGACACCGGCAAGCTGGCCGGCTGCTCGGCCATCGTCGCTTCGGCCGGCTACTCCGAGCCGTTCTACAGCTTTCGTAACGAGACCTTCGTGCACGCCTCGCGCGAGCTGAAGATCCACAACAAGATCCACGTGCTGTCGTTGTGTCACGACCTGACCGGCAACAGCCTGCTGACCAGCTTCTACGTGTTGCCGGAGCTGGTGAACAGTGGCTGGGCCGAGCTCAACTCGCGCGGCCGTCTGCTGTTCATGGCCGCGCACCCGGAGCGCTTCGCCGATTCGGTAGTGACCGAGATCGTCGGCTACAGCGACGAACAGGGTGAATCGCCGTTCTGGGATGCCATCGGCCGCAACTTCTTCGACCTCAACTACGCCGACGCCGAGCGCCTGTGCGGGCTGAAGAGCCGTACCTTCCTCGCCGAACTGATGCCGCACTACCCGATCTACGTGCCGCTGCTGCCTGACCTGGCGCAGGAAGCCATGGGCCAGGTGCACCCGCGGGCGCAGATTACCTTCGACATCCTCATGCGCGAAGGCTTTGAAACCGAGCACTACATCGACATCTTCGACGGCGGCCCGACCCTGCATGCGCGTACTTCGGGCATCCGCTCGATCGCCCAGAGCCGGGTGGTACCGGTGAAGATCGAGGAGGCCCCGGTCAAGGGCGGGCGCCCGTACCTGGTGTGCAACGGCCAGTTGCAGGACTACCGCGCGGTGCTGCTGGACCTCGACTGGGTGCCTGGCAAGCCGGTCAGCCTGAGTGTGGCGGCGGCCGACGCGCTGGGCGTGGGCGAGGGTGCCAGCGTGCGCCTGGTTGCGGTCTGAGGTCTGGCAACAGACGTTTCGGGATTGATGCGTTAGAAGAGTTTCGCGCCGGCCAACGCCGCCGCACAAGGAGATAGCATGATCGTTCGTCCTGTACGCAGCAGCGATTTGCCTGCGTTGATCGAATTGGCACGCAGCACCGGCACCACCGGGCTGACCACGCTGCCGGCCAACGAAGAGCGCCTGGGGCATCGCGTTGGCTGGGCGGAAAAGAGCTTCCGTGGCGAAGCCGAGCGTGGCGACACCGACTACCTGTTCGTGCTGGAAAACGACGAAGGTATGGTGGTGGGCATCAGTGCCATCGCCGGAGCCGTCGGCCTGCGCGAGCCCTGGTACAACTACCGGGTCGGCCTGACCGTCAGCGCTTCGCAGGAGCTGAAGATCTACCGCGAAATCCCGACGCTGTTCCTGGCCAACGACCTGACCGGCAACTCCGAGCTGTGCTCGCTGTTCCTGCGTAGCGACTACCGCTCTGGCCTGAACGGCCGCCTGCTGTCGCGCGCACGCATGCTGTTCATCGCCGAGTTCCCTGAACTGTTCGGCAAGAAGATCATCGCCGAAATGCGCGGCATGTCCGACGAGCAGGGCCGCTCGCCGTTCTGGGAAAGCCTGGGCCGGCACTTCTTCAAGATGGAATTCAGCCAGGCTGACTACCTCACCGGTGTGGGCAACAAGTCGTTCATCGCCGAGCTGATGCCCAAGTTCCCGCTGTACACCTGTTTCCTGTCCGAGGCGGCGCGCAACGTGATCGGCCGCGTACACAAAGACACCGAGCCGGCGCTGGCCATGCTCAAGCAGGAAGGCTTCAACTACCAGGGTTACGTCGACATCTTCGACGCTGGCCCGGCCATCGAATGCGATACCGCCAAGATCCGCGCCGTGCGCGAGAGCCAGACCCTGGTGCTGGCGGTGGGCACGCCGGGCGATGACGCTACCCCTTACATCATCCATAACCGCAAGCGCGACGATTGCCGCATCACCGCCGCACCTGCGCGGCTGGCCGCCGGTACCTTGGTGGTCGACCCGCTAACCGCCAAGCGCCTGCGCATGGGCGCTGGCGACAACGTGCGCGCCGTGCCGCTGTCGGCAAGCCGGGAGGCCCAGTAATGACCACGCATTACATCGCAGGTAATTGGCAGCCCGGTCAGGGTGAAACCCTGCAGTCGTTCAACCCGGTGACGCAAGCCGTGGTCTGGCAAGGGCAGGGCGCTGATGCCAACCAGGTAGACGCCGCCGTGCAGGCGGCACGCCAGGCTTTCCCGGCTTGGGCGCAACTGAGCCTGGAAGCGCGCATCGATGTGCTGGAGAAGTTCGCTGCGCAGCTGAAAGCGCATGCCGAAGCCATGGCCCAGTGCATTGGCGAGGAAACCGGCAAGCCGCTGTGGGAGTCGGCAACCGAAGTCACCAGCATGATCAACAAGGTGGTGATTTCGGTACAAAGCTACCGCGAGCGCACTGGCGAAAAAAGCGGCCCGCTGGCCGATGCCACGGCGGTGCTGCGGCACAAGCCTCACGGCGTGGTGGCGGTGTTCGGCCCGTACAACTTCCCCGGCCACCTGCCCAACGGCCACATTGTGCCGGCACTGCTGGCGGGCAACTGCGTGGTGTTCAAGCCCAGTGAGCTGACACCCAAGGTCGCAGAGCTGACCGTGAACTGCTGGATCGCCGCCGGCCTGCCGGCCGGTGTGCTGAACCTGGTGCAGGGTGAGCGTGAAACCGGCGTGGCGCTGGCCGCCAACCCGGGTATCGATGGCCTGTTCTTCACGGGCTCCAGCCGTACCGGCAACCTGCTGCACCAGCAGTTTGCCGGCCGCCCGGACAAGATCCTGGCCCTGGAAATGGGTGGCAACAACCCGCTGGTGGTGGATGAGGTGAAGGACCTCGACGCGGCGGTGTACACCATTATCCAGTCGGCATTCATTTCTGCCGGCCAGCGTTGCACCTGCGCCCGTCGTCTGCTGGTGCCGCAAGGCGCCTGGGGCGATGCGCTGGTCACGCGCCTGGTCGAGGTGTGCAAAACCATCACGGTGGGTGCGTTCGATGAACAGCCCGCGCCGTTCATGGGTTCGGTGATTTCGCTGCAGGCGGCGCGGGTGCTGATTACGGCCCAGGCCGAACTGGCCGCCAAAGGTGGCGTGAAGCTGCTGGAGATGACCCAGCCGCAGGCCGATGCCGCGCTGCTGACCCCGGGCATTGTCGATGTAACCGCCGTGGCCGAGCGCCCGGACGAAGAGTTCTTCGGCCCGCTGCTGCAGGTGATCCGCTACGCCGACTTCGATGCTGCCATCGATGAGGCCAACAACACCCAGTACGGCCTGGCTGCCGGTTTGTTGTCTGATTCGCGCGCGCGCTACCAGTATTTCTGGCTGCGCAGCCGCGCCGGCATCGTCAACTGGAACAAGCAACTGACCGGTGCAGCCAGCAGCGCGCCGTTCGGTGGCGTGGGTGCCAGTGGCAACCACCGCGCCAGTGCCTATTATGCGGCTGATTACTGCGCTTACCCCGTGGCTTCGCTGGAGGCCGCCAGCCTTGCCTTGCCGGCGACCCTGACGCCGGGCGTCACCCTATAACAACAGGTCACGGAGCCTAGCCGATGAAATCCTATGAAGTGAATTTTGATGGCCTGGTGGGGCCTACCCACAACTACGGCGGCCTGTCCTACGGCAATGTGGCTTCGCAGAGCAATAGCCAGCAGGGGTCCAACCCGCGTGAAGCCGCGCGCCAGGGCCTGGCGAAAATGAAAGCGCTGGCCGACATGGGCTTCAAGCAGGGCGTACTGGCGCCGCAAGAGCGCCCGGATGTGGCTGCGCTACGCCGCCTGGGCTTCAGTGGCAGCGATGCCGAAGTGATCCAGCGTGCCGCCAAAGAAGCCATGCCATTGCTGGTGGCCAGCTGCTCGGCCTCGAGCATGTGGGTGGCCAACGCCGCCACGGTCAGCCCCAGTGCCGATACCGCGGATGGCCGCGTGCATTTCACCGCTGCCAACCTCAACTGCAAGTACCACCGCAGCATCGAGCACCCAACCACCAGCCGAGTGTTGGGCGCCATGTTCAACAACGAAAAACACTTTGCCCACCATGCGGCGCTGCCGGCCGTGGCCCAGTTCGGTGACGAGGGCGCGGCCAACCACACGCGCTTCTGCCGTGCGTATGGCGAAGCCGGCGTGGAGTTCTTCGTCTATGGCCGCAGTGCCTTCGACAGCCGTTACCCGGCGCCGCAGAAGTACCCGGCCCGGCAAACCCTGGAAGCCTCGCAGGCCGTGGCCCGGCTGCATGGCCTGAGCGATGACGGCGTGGTCTACGCTCAACAGAACCCGGCCGTCATCGACCAGGGCGTGTTCCACAATGACGTGATTTCGGTGGGCAACGGCGAGGTGCTGTTCTACCACGAGGACGCGTTCCTCGAGACCGATGCGGTACTTGGCCAGCTGCGAGCTAAACTGGCCAGCAAGGGTGGCAACTTCCAGGCCATCTGTGTGCCACGGGCGGCGGTGGCGGTGGAGGACGCGGTGCGTTCCTACCTGTTCAACAGCCAGCTGCTTAGCCGCGACGACGGCTCCATGCTGCTGGTGGTGCCGGAAGAGTGCCGCAACAACGAGCGGGTCTGGGCCTACTTGAGCCAGTTGACCAGCCAGGGCGGCCCGGTGAAGGAGGTCAAGGTGTTCGACCTCAAGCAGAGCATGCAGAACGGCGGTGGCCCGGCATGCCTGCGTTTGCGCGTGGCGTTGAAGGAAACGGAACTGGCAGCGGTCAACCAAGGCGTTATCATGACCGCCCCGCTGTACGACACCCTGCTGCAGTGGGTCGACAAGCACTACCGCGATCGCCTTGGCGAGGCGGACCTGGCCGACCCGCAGCTGCTGGTGGAGTGCCGTACGGCGCTGGATGAATTGACCCAGATCCTGAAGTTGGGCTCGGTGTATCCGTTCCAACGCCAACCTTGAAGAGAGACTTTGCAATGACCGACGCCCTGCGCCTTATCCTCGAAGATGAAGACGGCACCCAGCTGGAAACCTCCTGCACCCGCTTTGCCGTGGTCTGGCAAGGCAAGGAAGTGTGGATTCAACAGGATGGCCGTGGCCAGTTGCTGATTGGCGTGGATGTCGAGGAAGACGACGCCGAGTACGCCAACCTGCTGCTGCGCCCGATGGCCACCAACCTGGTCAGCCTGCAGCTGGAAATGGAACCGGCTGAAGTTGGCGAAGACGACGATCACGTCCATGGCCCCGACTGCGGCCACAAACACTAAGGAAGTACCTATGCTCGCCCTTGGCAAATTGCTTGAGCTGACCCTCACCGATCACGAACCGGCCGAGAAGACCCAAGTGACACCCAAGGGCGCGC
The DNA here is from genome assembly GCF_039673335.1 of Pseudomonas sp. TWI929. Taxonomy (NCBI): domain Bacteria; kingdom Pseudomonadati; phylum Pseudomonadota; class Gammaproteobacteria; order Pseudomonadales; family Pseudomonadaceae; genus Pseudomonas; species Pseudomonas sp. TWI929. Next base: position 8,011 of record NZ_JBDJLK010000085.1, on the reverse strand, counting down.
GTTTGCGCTGGCTGGGGGAGGGTGCGCTTGAAGTGCGCCCGCCCGAGAACGAGGATTGCGGGCTGGACTTGCTGTTGTCCGCCGGCATCCACGGCAACGAAACGGCGCCGATCGAATTGCTCGAGCGGTTGCTGCATGGCGTTGCCAACGGCAAGATCAAGCCCAAGGCACGGGTGCTGTTCCTGTTCGGCAACCCGGCGGCGATCCGCAAGGGTGAGCGCTTCATCGAACAGGACATCAACCGCCTGTTCAATGGCCGCCACGAACTATCCAGCGGCTTCGAGGCGTTGCGTGCCGCCGAGCTGGAACAGTTCGCCCGGGTGTTTTTCAGCAAGCCGGAGCGCAGCCGCCTGCATTACGACCTGCATACTGCCATTCGCGGCTCGAAGATCGAGCAATTCGCCTTGTACCCCTATAAAGAGGGGCGCCAGCATTCCCGTCGCGAGCTGGTACGCCTGGCGGCGGCCGGCATGGAAGCGGTGTTGCTGCAAAGCAAGTCGTCCATCACCTTCAGTGCCTTCACCTACGAACAGCTGGATGCCGAAGCGTTCACCCTGGAGCTGGGCAAGGCCCGCCCGTTCGGCCAGAACGAGCAAGTCAACCTCGACAAGTTGGAAGAGCGGTTGATTCGCATCATCGAGGATACCGAGCCGGAAGGCGAAAGCTCGCTGGATGGCCTGCAGCTGTTCAGTGTCTCCCGGGAGATCATCAAGCACAGTGACAGCTTCCACCTGCACCTGCCGGCGGACATAGAGAACTTCTCCGAGCTGAGCAAGGGTTACCTGCTGGCTGAGGACTTGGCCGAAATGCGCTGGGTGGTCGAGGAGGAGGGCGCACGTATCATTTTCCCCAACCCCAGGGTCAAGAACGGCTTGCGCGCCGGCATCCTGATCGTGCCGGATTCGGGGCAGCGGTTAGGCTGAGGCGACACGGTTTCGGATCCTATCCATGATGAAAACCTTTTAATTCACCGCCTGTTCCATTTTCCCTCCTCATAAGCGGTAATTGGCTTGCCAGTGGCGAAACACAGGATTTAGCATCCGGTCATGTCGTTTTCGTTTGCATAGCCCGAAAAACCGTCCAAACGATGGTTTCTATCGTATAAACACACTGCATCGAGACTACAGGACCGATATAATGCGGCCCTTTGCCGTCGTTTCGTCGACGTGTTTGCCCGACAGGGCTGCCGTTTCCGTGGAAGAACCTATGAAAAGCGCAGAAATCCGTGAAGCCTTCCTTCGCTTCTTCGAAGAGCAGGGCCATACCCGAGTCGCCTCCAGTTCGCTGATCCCGAACAACGACCCGACCTTGCTGTTCACCAATGCCGGCATGAACCAGTTCAAGGACTGCTTCCTCGGCGCGGAGAAGCGTGCCTACACCCGTGCTGTCAGCAGCCAGAAGTGCGTGCGCGCCGGTGGCAAGCACAACGACCTGGAAAACGTCGGTTACACCGCGCGTCACCATACCTTCTTCGAAATGCTGGGCAACTTCAGCTTCGGCGACTATTTCAAGCGCGATGCCATTACCTTCGCCTGGACCTTCCTGACCTCGGACAAATGGCTGAACCTGCCCAAGGAAAAGCTCTGGGTCACCGTTTACGCCACTGACGACGAAGCCTACGACATCTGGACCAAGGAAGTCGGCGTGCCGGCCGAGCGCATGGTACGCATCGGCGACAACAAGGGCGCCCCGTACGCCTCCGACAACTTCTGGACCATGGGTGACACTGGCCCGTGCGGCCCATGCACCGAGATCTTCTACGACCACGGCGCAGACATCTGGGGCGGCCCACCCGGCTCGCCAGAAGAGGACGGCGACCGCTACATCGAGATCTGGAACAACGTCTTCATGCAGTTCAACCGCACCGCTGACGGCGTGCTGCACCCGCTGCCAGCGCCGTCGGTAGACACCGGCATGGGCCTGGAGCGCGTCAGCGCCGTGCTGCAGCATGTGCACTCGAACTACGAGATCGACCTGTTCCAGAACCTGCTGGCCGCTGCGGCCAAAGCCATCGGTTGCAGCAATGACGGCCAGGCTTCGCTGAAAGTGGTCGCCGACCACATCCGTTCGTGCGGCTTCCTGATCGCTGATGGCGTGCTGCCGTCCAACGAAGGCCGTGGCTATGTGCTGCGCCGCATCATTCGTCGTGCCTGCCGCCACGGTAACAAGCTGGGCGCCAAGGGCAGCTTCTTCTACCAGATCGTTGCCGCACTGGTCGCCGAAATGGGCGAAGCCTTCCCTGAACTGAACAGCCAGCAGGCGCACATCGAGCGCGTGCTCAAGGCCGAAGAAGAACAGTTCGCCAAGACCCTGGAGCAGGGCCTGCGCATTCTCGAGCAGGACCTGGCCCAGCTGAAGGGCGCCGTGGTGCCGGGCGACGTGGTGTTCAAGCTGTACGACACCTATGGCTTCCCGATGGACCTGACCGCCGACATCGCCCGCGAGCGCGAGCTGACCATCGACGAGGCCGGCTTCGAGCGCGAAATGGACGCCCAGCGTGAGCGTGCGCGTTCCGCCAGCGCCTTTGGCATGGACTACAACAGCCTGGTCAAGGTCGACAGCGCCACCGAGTTCCTCGGTTACGACGCCACCGAAGGCCAGGGCAAGATCATCGCCCTGTACAAGGACGGCCAGGCCGTCGACCAGCTGGGTGAAGGCGAGCAGGGCGTGGTTGTGCTCGACCGCACGCCGTTCTACGCCGAATCCGGTGGCCAGGTAGGTGACACCGGCTTCCTGCAAGCTGGCGCTGCGCGCTTCGACGTGCGCGACACCACCAAGACCGGTGGTGCCTTCCTGCACCACGGCGTGGTTGCCCGCGGTGCGCTGGTGATCGGCGCGCCTGTCGAGGCCAAGGTCGATGCCGACGTGCAGCACGCCACTTCGCTGAACCACTCCGCCACCCACCTGCTGCACGAAGCGCTGCGCCAGGTGCTGGGCGAACACGTACAGCAGAAGGGCTCGCTGGTGGACAGCCAGCGCCTGCGTTTCGACTTCAGCCACTTCGAAGCGCTGAAGCCGGAGCAGATCAAGGCCCTGGAAGACATCGTCAACCGCGAAGTGCGCAAAAACACTGCGGTGGAAACCGAACTGACCGACATCGAAACCGCCAAGGCCAAGGGCGCCATGGCGCTGTTCGGCGAGAAGTACGGCGACACCGTGCGGGTGCTGAGCATGGGCGGCGATTTCTCGGTGGAGCTGTGCGGCGGTATCCACGCCAAGCGCACCGGTGACATCAGCCTGTTCAAGATCATCAGCGAAGGCGGCGTGGCCTCTGGCGTGCGCCGTATCGAAGCAGTCACCGGCGCCGCTGCGCTGGCCTACCTGAACGCTGCCGAAGAGCAGGTCAAGGAAGCCGCGCAGCTGGTGAAGGGTAACCGCGACAACCTGATCGACAAGCTGTCGGCTGTGCTTGAGCGCAACCGCCAGCTGGAGAAGCAGCTGGAGCAGCTGCAGGCCAAGGCCGCCAGCGCCGCCGGGGACGATCTCTCCAACGCGGCCGTTGAGGTCAAGGGTGCCAAGGTACTCGCCGCCCGCCTGGATGGGCAGGACGGCAAGGCCCTGCTGGCCCTGGTCGATCAGCTGAAGAACAAGCTCGGCCACGCAGTGATCCTGCTGGGCAGCGAGCATGAGGGCAAGGTCGTGCTGGTGGCCGGCGTGACCAAGGACCTCTCCAGCCAACTCAAGGCTGGCGATCTGATGAAGCAAGCCGCTGCGGCGGTGGGTGGCAAGGGCGGTGGCCGTCCGGACATGGCCCAGGGTGGTGGCGTCGACGTCGCTGCGCTGGACCAGGCCCTGGCGCTGGCCGTGCCATTCGCAGAGCAGGGACTTTGAGATGAGGGGGTGGATGGTCTAGTCATCCACCCCTTCATGTTGGATTGTTTTTTGGGGCCCTGTATGGGCTGAGGCACCATTGAAATGGCGTTGATCGTACAGAAATTTGGCGGCACCTCTGTCGGTTCCATCGAGCGGATCGAGCAGGTAGCCGAAAAGGTCAAGAAACACCGTGAGGCGGGCGACGACCTGGTGGTAGTGCTGTCGGCCATGAGCGGTGAAACCAATCGCCTGATCGACCTGGCCAAGCAGATCACCGATCAGCCGGTTCCTCGTGAGCTGGACGTGATCGTGTCGACCGGTGAGCAGGTCACCATTGCCTTGCTGACCATGGCCTTGATCAAGCGCGGTGTGCCAGCGGTGTCCTACACCGGCAACCAGGTGCGCATTCTCACCGACAGCTCGCACAACAAGGCGCGCATCCTGCAGATCGACGACCAGAAAATTCGCGCCGACCTCAAGGAAGGCCGCGTGGTCGTGGTTGCGGGCTTCCAGGGTGTGGACGAGCACGGCAGCATCACCACCCTTGGTCGTGGTGGCTCCGACACCACCGGCGTGGCCCTGGCGGCAGCGCTGAAGGCTGACGAGTGCCAGATCTACACTGACGTCGATGGCGTCTACACCACCGACCCGCGTGTCGTGCCACAGGCCCAGCGCCTGGAGAAGATCACCTTCGAAGAGATGCTGGAAATGGCCAGCCTCGGTTCCAAGGTGCTGCAGATTCGTTCGGTGGAGTTCGCCGGCAAGTACAACGTCCCGCTGCGCGTGCTGCACAGCTTCAAAGAGGGTCCGGGTACCCTCATTACCATTGATGAAGAGGAATCCATGGAACAGCCGATCATTTCCGGTATCGCCTTCAACCGTGATGAAGCCAAGCTGACCATTCGCGGCGTGCCGGACACCCCGGGCGTGGCCTTCAAGATCCTCGGCCCGATCAGCGCTTCGAACATTGAAGTAGACATGATCGTGCAGAACGTTGCCCACGATAACACCACCGACTTCACCTTCACCGTACACCGCAACGAGTACGAGAAGGCGCAGAGCGTGCTGGAAAACACCGCCCGCGAAATCGGTGCCCGTGAAGTGATCGGCGACACCAAGATCGCCAAGGTCTCGATCGTTGGTGTCGGCATGCGTTCGCACGCCGGTGTTGCCAGCCGTATGTTCGAAGCCCTGGCCAAGGAGAGCATCAACATCCAGATGATCTCCACTTCCGAGATCAAGGTTTCGGTCGTGATCGAAGAGAAGTACCTGGAGCTGGCCGTACGCGCGCTGCACACCGCGTTCGAGCTCGACGCTCCTGCCCGACAGGGCGAGTAAGGCGCTGCCTGGAAGGGCGCGGCTGATGCCGCGCCCTTCGCGTTTCTGCTCGCCGCACAGGCCCTGTCCTGCCTTGTGTGGCGCGTAACCGGGTTCGGTCGTCGTCCGCGACCGGTCCTGACACCCAAGACTGTTACCCCTGAATGTTTTGCGTAAGGAGAAAGCTATGTTGATTCTGACTCGTCGGTGCGCCGAGAGCCTGATCATTGGAGACGGCGAGATCACCGTGACGGTGCTTGGCGTCAAAGGCAACCAGGTGCGTATTGGCGTCAGCGCCCCGAAGGAAGTGGCTGTTCACCGCGAGGAAATCTACCTGCGGATCAAGAAGGAGAAGGATGAAGAGCCAAGCCTTTAATTTTTTTGAAGTTTTTTTAAAAAAAAGGGTTGCAAAGGTGAAAGAGGTTCTTTAATATTCGCCTCGTGTTGCGGTGAGGTGGCCGAGTGGCCGAAGGCGCTCCCCTGCTAAGGGAGTATACCTCATAAGGGTATCGGGGGTTCGAATCCCCCCTTCACCGCCATTATTTGCGTAGGGCGCTGTAAGCAGTAAGAACGCTAAGTAGTTGATTTTAAACGAAAACGTTCTTGCAAAAATGTTTCAGCGACCTATAATGCGCGGCAAGACACGGACTCATAGCTCAGCTGGATAGAGTACTCGGCTACGAACCGAGCGGTCGCAGGTTCGAATCCTGCTGAGTCCGCCACTTCTTGAAGTGGCTCTGCTTGCAAAGCTGCTTCAGTCAACCAGCGGTATCTGGTTTAAAACTGCCAATCGCGGACTCATAGCTCAGCTGGATAGAGTACTCGGCTACGAACCGAGCGGTCGCAGGTTCGAATCCTGCTGAGTCCGCCATACCCAATCAAGAAGCCCGCTCAATTGAGCGGGCTTTTTGTTTTTCTTTGCCACTGAATTGTTGGCGATGTCGATCTAAGCTCTCCTGTAGATGCGGTGAAGCACGCGTTCCCTTGTAGGAGCGGCCTTGTGTCGCGATGGGCTGCAAAGCAGCCCCAAAGATTGATCAGGCACCGCATACACATCCAGGCACACATCAAATGTGCTTTAACCGCCAGGCTCTCCGTCGCACTGATAGCTTCGAGCGTTGTCCCAGCTTTATCACGCAAACGATTGTTCTGGCCAAAATTTTAAGCGATCTGACAGCTTGAGCAGTGTATGATTGCGCCCGTCAGCCCCGCCGGGGCTTGTGGAAAACCACCATGGACTTACCCAGTAGTTACTCGCTAACAAGATTCATACAGAAAGATCTGACCGATTGATTCTCCCGGCGTGCTCCGCTGCTGGGAGTGGAGTTCGCCTATGACTGAAGTAGAAGTAAAAAAAGCGCAAGACAGCCTGCAGGATCGCCTGGCCCAGGTGGTCGAACTGCTGCAGCGCCAGCGCATGGTCGAAGACCTGACCCACCGCCAGGAGGGTGCGCACAATGACCTGGTGGAAAACCTGGTCCACCGCCAGAACCTTGTCGAGCTGCAACGCAAGCTCGATGATCTGCACCCCGCCGACATCGCTTACATCCTCGAAGCCTTGCCCCTGGAAGACCGTCTGACGGTCTGGCAGCTGGTGCGTTCGGATCGTGATGGCGACATCCTGCTGGAAGTTTCCGACGCCGTACGGCAATCGCTGATTGCCGACATGGATGACCACGAGCTGCTCGCCGCCGCCAAGGAAATGGACGCCGACGAGCTGGCCGACCTGGCGCCAGAGCTGCCGCGTGACGTTGTCCACGAGCTGATGGAAACCCTTGATGCCCAGCAACGCGAGCGTGTGCGTTCGGCGCTGAGCTACGACGAGGAGCAGGTCGGTGCGCTGATGGACTTCGAGATGGTCACCATCCGCGAAGACGTCAGCCTGGAAGTGGTGCTGCGCTACCTGCGTCGTCTGAAAGAGCTGCCAAACCATACCGACAAATTGTTCGTGGTCGATTATGACGGCATCCTCAAGGGTGTATTGCCGATCAAGCGCCTGCTGGTCAACGACCCGGAGAAGAAGGTGGCGGAGGTCATGGCGACCGACCCGGTTTCCTTCCAGCCCGAGGAAGATGCCTACGATGCTGCACAAGCCTTCGAACGTTATGACCTGGTATCGGCACCCGTAGTAGACAAAGGTGAGCGCTTGATCGGCCGTTTGACCATTGACGAGATGGTCGACCTGATTCGTGAGGAAAGCGAAAGCGAAGTCCTCAACATGGCGGGCCTGCGTGAAGAGGAAGATATCTTTGCCTCGGTCTGGCGCTCGTTCCGCAACCGTTGGGCATGGTTGGCGATCAACCTGATCACCGCGTTTTTGGCTTCGCGGGTGATCGGTGTGTTCGAGGGCTCGATTGAAAAGCTGGTGGCGTTGGCTGCGTTGATGCCGATCGTTGCTGGTATTGGTGGTAACTCGGGTAACCAGACCATCACCATGATTGTCCGCGCCATGGCGCTGGACCAGGTGTCGCCGGGCAATACCAGCCGCCTGATGCGCAAGGAGTTGGCGGTGTCGCTGATCAATGGCCTGGTGTGGGGCGGGGTGATTGGTGCGGTGGCTTTCTGGCTGTATGGCAGTTGGTCGCTGGGGGTGGTAATGACCGCTGCGATGACCTTGAACTTGTTGCTGGCGGCGCTGATGGGCGTGCTCATCCCGATGACATTGGCCCGCTTGGGGCGCGACCCGGCGATGGGTGCGAGCGTGATGATCACTGCCGTGACCGACAGCGGCGGCTTCTTCATCTTCCTGGGCCTGGCTACGCTGTTCCTGCTGTAATCCGGTAACGCCGGCTTGCGCGGCCCTTGTGGGAGCGGCCTTGCGTCGCGAAAGGGCCGCAAGGCGGCCCCAGCAATAGTTGTTGCGCCGCGGATATCCTGGGGC
>NZ_JBDJLK010000084.1:0-22564 GCF_039673335.1 Pseudomonas sp. TWI929 | reverse complement strand
GCCCCAGCGATATCAGCGTTGACCCCTAGATCCTGGGGCCGCTGCGCAGCCCTTTCGCGACACAAGGCCGCTCCCACATGGATCGCATCAGCCTCAAGCCCCGTGCAGTATCTGTGCAAGCTGGCTTGCCGGCGATGAGGCCAGTCCATGCAACAAAGGCCAGTTGCATCCCCAAGAGTCCGCGCAAACACTTCAATGTCAGGCCGCCAGGCGCCCGCTGGCAATCGCCTCCGACGCTGCCAGCATCGCCCGCAACAGCACCGCACAACCCGCCGCCAGGTCATCAGGCGTGGCGTTCTCGATCTCGTTGTGGCTGATGCCGTTTTCGCACGGCACGAATATCATCCCCGCCGGCCCAAGCTCGGCCAGGAAGATCGCGTCATGCCCGGCGCCGCTGACAATGTCCATGTGCGGCAGGCCCAGCGCCTTGGCCGACTCGCGCACGGCATCGACACAGCCTTTGTCGAAGTACAACGCGGGGAAGTCGGCCGTGGGCACCAGCTCATGGCTCAGGCCATGTTTGGCACAGGTTGCCTCGATCACCCCACGCACATCGGCAATCATCGCATTCAGCTGCTCGCCTTGCAGGTGACGGAAGTCCAGGGTCATGCGCACCTCGCCCGGGATCACGTTGCGCGAGCCTGGGTACGCTTGCAGGCGACCCACCGTGCCACAAGCATGCGGCTGGTGGCCAAGGGCGGCGCGGTTGACCGCCTCCACCACGGCCGCGGCGCCGACCAGGGCGTCCTTGCGCAGGTGCATGGGCGTAGGGCCGGCATGGGCTTCGACACCGCGCAGGGTCAGGTCGAACCATTTCTGGCCCAGGGCACCCAGCACCACACCAATGGTCTTGGCCTGGTCCTCAAGGATCGGCCCCTGTTCGATATGCGCTTCGAAATACGCCCCCACCGGGTGCCCAAGCACCGCGCGCGGGCCGGCGTAGCCGATGGCGTTCAACGCTTCGCCAACGCTGACACCATGGGCGTCGCGTTTGGCCAAGGTCTCTTCCAGGGTGAACTTGCCGGCAAACACCCCCGAACCCATCATGCACGGGGCGAAGCGCGAGCCTTCTTCGTTGGTCCACACCACCACTTCCAGCGGTGCTTCGGTTTCCACGCCGAGGTCGTTGAGGGTGCGGATTACTTCCAACCCGGCCATTACCCCGAAACAGCCGTCGAACTTGCCGCCAGTGGGTTGGGTGTCGATATGGCTGCCGGTCATCACCGGGGGCAGTTTGGGGTTACGCCCCGGGCGACGGGCGAAGATATTGCCGACGGCGTCGATGCTGACCGTGCAACCGGCGGCCTCGCACCATTGAACGAACAGGTCGCGGGCCTGGCGGTCGAGGTCGGTCAGGGCCAGGCGGCACACGCCGCCCTTGGCGGTGGCACCGAGGTGGGCCAGGTCCATCAGCGATTGCCACAGGCGGGTGCTGTCGATGTGGTGGGCGGTGGTCTTCAGCATCTCTTTGACTGGGGTCACGGGTTTCTCCTTCAGGCATTTTTGTTGTCTGTGCGGGCCCTATCGCCGGCGTGGTGTCACGGCAAGGGCTTGGCCACCCGCGCCGGGCTACGCGCGACCACGCCGGCGAAGAGGTAATACAGCCCCCCACCCAGCAGCGAGCCGGTAAACCAGCCGTAGTCGTAGAACCAGCTGAAACTGCTGTTACCAATGGCCATCACCGTCAGCGCTACCGGCAACGCAAAAGCGGCGAAGCCAGCCCAGTTCCACGCCGGGTACACGTCGTCGCGGTACAGCCCGGCCAGGTCCAGCTTCTGCCGGCGGATCAGGAAGTAGTCCACCACCATGATCCCGGCAATCGGCCCGAGCAGGCTGGAATAGCCCAGCAACCAGTTGGAGTACACGCTCTCCAGGCTCAGGTCGGAGACGATCCAGCCCAGCTTCTTCAGCAACTCATGGCCCATCAGCGCCAGGCCGATGAAGCCGGTCAGCCATACCGCGCGGCTGCGCCCGATCAGGCGTGGGGCGATGTTCTGGAAGTCGTTGGTGGGTGACACGATATTCGCCGCGGTGTTGGTCGACAGCGTGGCGATCACGATCAGCGCCATGGCCAGGGCCACCCAGAACGGGCTGTGGATCTTGCCGATCAGGCTGACCGGGTCGGAAACGGTCTCGCCTACCAGCGACGCCGAGGCGGCAGTCAGCACCACCCCCAGCGCGGCGAACAGGAACATGGTCAACGGCAGGCCGAAGATCTGCCCGAGAATCTGGTCCTTCTGGCTGCGGGCATAGCGGCTGAAGTCGGGTATGTTCAGCGACAGCGTGGCCCAGAAGCCGACCATGGCGGTAAGCCCGGCGCAGAAGTAGCTGACCACGCTCGCCCCTTCCGGGCGCTTGGGTGGCTGGGCCAGCAGTTCGGTCATCGACATGTGCGGCAAGGCCCAGAACAGCAGGCCCACACCCACCGCCACCAGCAGCGGTGCCGACAGCGTTTCCAGCCACTTGATCGACTCGGCGCCGCGCAGCACCACCCATAGGTTCAGGCACCAGAAGATCATGAAGCCGATCACCTCGCCGGTACCGCCCAGGGCCTTCCAGCCGTCGAACACCGAGCCAAGGAACAGGTGAATGGCCAGCCCGCCGAACATGGTCTGGATACCGAACCAGCCGCAGGCCACCACCGCGCGGATCAGGCACGGTACGTTGGAACCGAGAATGCCGAACGACGAACGCAACAGCACCGGGAACGGGATGCCGTATTTGGTGCCGGGGAAGGCGTTGAGGGTAAGCGGGATGAGTACGATCACGTTGGCCAGCAGGATCGCCAGCAAGGCCTCGCCCACGCTGAGGCCGAAGTAGGCGGTGAGCACGCCGCCGAGGGTGTAGGTGGGCACGCAGATGGACATGCCTACCCACAGGGCGGTGATGTGCCATTTGTTCCAGGTGCGCTGGTGCACCTTGGTCGGTGCGATGTCATGGTTGTAGCGTGGGCTGTCGAGGACATCACTGCCCTCGGACAGCTCGAACAGGCCATCCTGCTCGACCACTTCCGATCTGCTCTGTTGCATGGGCCCTTCTCCAGATTTTTTTGTAGTTGTTTGCTCATCGGGCTAATTCGATGGCCGGAGTACACACGCGTATTGTGCTTAGAAATCTCGACCAGATTTTCATCTTGTCAAGTTAGTCAAAATTTCTGAAAGCCCCGTAGTCAGCACAACTGAATAAATTAATCTTTCAAATTCAAAAACTTAAAAACCACAATATTTATAGGAAAACTTCCTTGCTGAATCACGAATCAGCATCTAGCCTCCAATCTTGTCAGGCCTGACAGGATTAACCGCCCTGCCCGCCCGGCCCCCAGACAATTCCAAGAACCGGCCCAGACCGGTCAGCCTGCGAGGAAAACGGCATGTCCCTGTTGATCCGTGGCGCCACCGTGGTTACCCACGAAGAGAGTTACCCCGCCGATGTCCTGTGTGCCGATGGCCTGATTCGCGCCATTGGGCAAAACCTCGAACCGCCTACCGACTGCGAGATCCTCGACGGCAGCGGCCAGTACCTGATGCCCGGCGGCATCGACCCGCACACCCACATGCAATTGCCGTTCATGGGCACCGTGGCCAGCGAAGACTTCTTCAGCGGCACCGCCGCCGGCCTGGCCGGTGGCACCACCTCGATCATCGACTTCGTCATCCCCAACCCGCAGCAGTCGTTGCTGGAGGCCTTCCACACCTGGCGTGGCTGGGCGCAGAAAAGCGCCAGCGACTATGGCTTCCACGTCGCCATCACCTGGTGGAGCGAGCAGGTGGCCGAAGAGATGGGCGAACTGGTGGCCAAGCATGGGGTGAACAGCTTCAAGCACTTCATGGCCTACAAGAACGCCATCATGGCCGCCGACGACACCCTGGTGGCCAGCTTCGAGCGCTGCCTGCAACTGGGCGCGGTGCCTACCGTGCATGCCGAGAACGGCGAACTGGTGTACCACCTGCAGAAAAAGCTGCTGGCCCAGGGCCTGACCGGGCCGGAAGCCCACCCGCTGTCGCGCCCGTCTCAAGTCGAGGGCGAGGCGGCCAGCCGCGCTATACGCATTGCCGAAACCCTGGGCACGCCGTTGTACCTGGTGCACGTTTCCAGCCGCGAAGCGCTGGATGAGATCGCCTATGCCCGGGGCAAGGGCCAGCCGGTGTACGGCGAGGTACTGCCCGGCCACCTGTTGTTGGACGACAGTGTCTATCGCGACCCCGACTGGGCCACCGCCGCCGGCTATGTGATGAGCCCACCGTTCCGCCCGCGCGAACACCAGGAAGCGCTGTGGCGCGGCCTGCAGTCGGGCAACCTGCACACCACCGCCACCGACCACTGCTGCTTCTGCGCCGAGCAGAAAGCCATGGGGCGCGACGACTTCAGCCGCATCCCTAACGGCACCGCCGGCATCGAAGACCGTATGGCAGTGCTGTGGGATGCCGGGGTCAACAGCGGGCGCCTGTCGATGCATGAGTTTGTTGCGCTGACGTCTACCAACACGGCAAAAATCTTCAACCTGTTCCCGCGCAAGGGTGCCATCCGCGTCGGCGCCGATGCCGACCTGGTGCTGTGGGACCCGCAAGGCACCCGCACCATCTCGGCCCAGACCCACCACCAGCGGGTGGACTTCAACATCTTCGAAGGCCGCACCGTGCGCGGCATCCCCAGCCACACCATCAGCCAGGGCAAGGTGCTCTGGGCCGATGGCGACCTGCGCGCCGAAGCGGGCGCGGGGCGGTATGTGGAACGGCCGGCGTACCCGTCGGTGTATGAGGTGTTGGGGCGCCGGGCCGAAGTGCAGCGGCCGACGCCGGTTCAGCGCTGAGGCCATTGGGCCGCTGTGCGGCCCAATCGCGACGCAAGGCCGCTCCCACAAAAAGCAAAAGCGCCGCGCGCCCCTGTGGGAGCGGCCCTGCGTCGCGATTGGGGTGCGCAGCGCCCCCAGAAATCACCGCAACACCTGTCGCCTGCACCATAAAAAATAGAGAGGCTACAACCGTGATCGACGCCCTGAACCATTTGCCGCGCCCCCGGGCCGGCGCCGACCAGTTGGCCGAGCGCTTCAGCGACCTGGCCCCACCCCTTACCGCCCGCCAGGCTGCCGTGGAAAGCGCGCGCTGCCTGTACTGCTACGACGCCCCCTGCGTCAACGCATGCCCCAGCGACATCGACATCCCGTCGTTCATCCATCGCATCAGCGACGAAAACCTGCAAGGCGCCGCCGAACGCATTCTCTCGGCCAACATTCTCGGCGGCAGCTGTGCCCGCGTCTGCCCCACCGAAATCCTCTGCCAGCAAGCCTGTGTGCGCAACAACGCCCAGGAGTGCGCACCGGTGCTGATCGGCCAGTTGCAGCGCTACGCCCTGGACAACACCCAGTTCAGCGAGCACCCATTCGAGCGGTCACCGGCCACCGGCAAACGCATCGCCGTGGTCGGCGCCGGCCCTGCCGGGCTGTCCTGTGCCCACCGCCTGGCCATGCACGGGCATGAGGTGGTGGTGTTCGAGGCCTGCGACAAGGCCGGCGGCCTCAACGAGTACGGCATCGCCCGCTACAAGCTGGTGGACGACTATGCCCAGCGTGAAGTGGAGTTCCTGCTCGGCATCGGTGGCATCGAGCTTCGCCATGGCCAGCGCCTGGGCAGCAACCTCAGCCTGGGCGAACTGCGCGACCAGTACGACGCGGTGTTCCTCGGCCTCGGCCTGAACGCCGTGCGCCAGCTGGGCCTGGCCGATGAGGAAGCCCCCGGCCTGCTCGCCGCCACTGAATATATCCGCGAACTGCGCCAGGCCGATGACCTGAGCCAGCTGCCGCTGGCCGACCGCTGCCTGGTGATCGGCGCCGGCAACACGGCCATCGACATGGCCGTGCAGATGAGCCGCCTGGGTGCCCGCGACGTCAACCTGGTATACCGCCGTGGCCATGCCGACATGGGCGCCACCGGCCACGAGCAGGACATCGCCAAGGCCAACCAGGTACGCCTGCACACCTGGGCGCGCCCCGATGCCGTGCTGCTGGACGACAGCGGCAAGGTGCGCGGCATGCGCTTTGCCCGCACCGAACTGGCGGACGGCCGCTTGCGCGACACCGGCGAAACCTTCGAGCTGGCCGCCGACGCCATCTTCAAAGCCATCGGGCAGCGTTTCGACGACGCCAGCCTTGGTGACCCGGTGGCCGCGCAACTGGCCCGCGAGGGCGAACGCATTCGCGTCGATGAAACCCTGCAAACCAGCCTGCCGGGTGTGTACGCCGGTGGCGACTGCACCGCGCTGGGCCAGGACCTCACCGTCCAGGCGGTGCAACACGGCAAGCTGGCCGCCGAAGCCATCCATGCCCAACTCATGCTCAACGTGGAGGCAGCATAAATGGCCGACTTGTCTATTGTGTTCGCCGGTATCAAGGCACCCAACCCGTTCTGGCTGGCCTCTGCCCCGCCAACCGACAAGGCCTACAACGTGGTCCGCGCCTTCGAGGCCGGCTGGGGCGGCGTGGTCTGGAAAACCCTGGGCGAGGACCCGGCGGCGGTCAACGTATCGTCACGCTATTCGGCGCACTACGGCCCCAACCGCCAGGTGCAGGGCATCAACAACATCGAACTGATCACCGACCGTTCGCTGGAAATCAACCTGCGGGAAATCACCCAGGTGAAGAAGGACTGGCCCGACCGGGCGCTGATCGTGTCGCTGATGGTGCCGTGTGAAGAAGCGTCCTGGAAGTTCATCCTGCCGCTGGTGGAAGCCACCGGGGCCGATGGCATCGAGCTGAACTTCGGCTGCCCGCACGGCATGCCGGAACGCGGCATGGGCGCTGCGGTCGGCCAGGTGCCGGAGTACGTGGAGATGGTCACCCGCTGGTGCAAGACGCACTGCTCGCTGCCGGTGATCGTCAAGCTTACGCCGAACATCACCGACATCCGCCAGTCAGCCCGCGCCGCCCACCGTGGCGGGGCCGATGCGGTGTCGCTGATCAACACCATCAACTCCATCACCAGCGTCGACCTCGACCGCATGGTGGCCCACCCCATCGTCGGTGACCAGAGTACCCATGGCGGTTACTGCGGCTCGGCAGTCAAGCCGATAGCCCTGAACATGGTGGCGGAAATTGCCCGCGATCCGGAGACCCGCAGCTTGCCTATTTGTGGCATTGGCGGCATCAGCAACTGGCGTGATGCGGCGGAATTCATGGCCTTGGGCAGTGGCGCCGTGCAGGTGTGCACGGCGGCGATGCTGCATGGTTTTCGCATTGTCGAGGACATGAAGGACGGACTGGCGCGCTGGATGGACCAGCACGGCCACCGTAACATCGAAGCCTTCCGTGGCCAGGCGGTGGGGCATACCACCGACTGGAAATACCTGGACATGAACTACAAGTCGGTAGCGCACATCGATCAGGAGGCGTGCATCGGCTGCGGGCGCTGCCACATTGCCTGCGAGGACACCTCGCACCAGGCCATTGCCAGCACGCTGAAGGCTGACGGCACGCATGCCTATAGCGTGATCGAGGAGGAATGCGTGGGCTGCAACCTGTGCCAGATCACCTGCCCGGTGGAAAGCTGCATCGAGATGCAGGCGCAGGATACCGGCAAGCCTTATTTGAACTGGACGCAGGACCCGCGTAACCCCTACCGCGAGGCCAGCTGAGGCAGGTCACCGTCCGACCAACTTACGCGGTCCCTTGTGGGAGCGGCCTTGTGTCGCGATAGGGCCGCACAGCGGACCCAGCAATCTTTGCCGCAATGCAGAAATCGAGGGGCCGCTTCGCGGCCCAATCGCGACACAAGGCCGCTCCCACAAAAAGACCGCGTCCACCTGGAATACCGGTTCAGGGCTCCAGCCCAATCCCCCGCAAGATCACGCTGGTCACCGTCTGCACTGCACTTTCAAAGGCCATGTCCGACAGCGCCTCGCCGCCATTGAGCAGCTCCACCTGGTAACCAAAGTCGGCATAGTGCTGGGTCGAGGCCCAGATCATGTACAGCAGCGCCGACGGCTCCACCGGCAGGATGCGCCCCTCCTCCACCCAGCGGCGGATCTTGGCTTCCTTCAGTTTGGCCCAGGGCACCAGGCTTTCATCCAGGTTCACCCCTAGCACCGGCGCCCCGTGCAGCATCTCTTCGGCCCAGATCTTCGAGCCCAACGGCCGTGAGCGCGAGTGGCCCATTTTCGCCCGGATGTAACTGGTCAGCACCACACGCGGGTCGTCGAAATTCTCGAAGCACAGCGCGTCCTGCTTCCATACATCCAGCAGGTCCTGCAGCACCGCGCGGAACAGCTCGTCCTTGGTGCTGAAGTAATAATGCAGGTTGGAACGCGGCAGCTCGGCCTGCTCGGCAATATCGCCCATGGAGGTGGCGCCGTAGCCTTTCTCGGCGAACACCTTTTCCGCCGCCTGCAGAATCTTCTCTATATTGCGCCGGCGGATTTCGATCTTGTGGTTGGCCATCAGGCTTGGGCCGTCCACACCGCCAGTTCATACCCGTCCAGGACTGCGATGTCGCTGACATTGAACTCGATGTTGTGAACTTGCCGTTCCGTACCGCGAATACCCATGTGTGCTCCGTGCCGAATGGTGTTTGCCCTAGTCTACTCCGCTTGTTTCTCGAAGCGAGCGCAATCCCTGTGGGAGCGGCCTTGTGTCGCGAAAGGGGCGCGTAGCGGCCCCAGATTTCAGCTTTGCCGCAAATATCGCCGGGGCCGCGTTGGCTATCCGCAACTGGCCCGGTCGCGCACCGGGCACTGCGCGCGGTGCAGGTTCAGGGCGGTGTTGATGATGCCGATGTGGCTGAAGGCCTGGGGGAAGTTGCCGAGCATGCGCTGGCCGGCCGGGTCGTACTGTTCGGCCAGCAGGCCGAGTTCGTTGCACAGGCCGGTCAGGCGTTCGTACAAGGCCTGCGCTTGTACTTGGCGCCCCAGCAGGACGTAGACATCGGCCAGCCAGAACGAACACACCAGGAAGGTGCCCTCACCCGGCGTCAGGCCGTCACTGCAGCTGTCGCTGTCGTAGCGCAGCAGCAGGCCGTTTTTCAGCAGGCGCTGTTCTATTTGCTCCAGCGTGCGCAGGAAGCGCGGGTCATCGGCTGGCAGAAAACCGGTCAGGGCAATCTGCAACAGGCTGGCATCCATCTCGCTCGAACCATAGGCCTGCACGAAGAACTTGCCGCTGCAATCCAGGCCTTGTCCACACACTTCGCGGTGGATCTCGTCAGCCACCTGGCGGTAATGCTGCCCCTGCTCGCGGCCTTGTTCGGTGGTGTCAGCCAGACCTGCGGCACGGTCGAAGGCGACCCAGGCCATCACCTTGGAATGCACGAATTGCTGACGGTCGCCGCGCACTTCCCAGATGCCTTCGTCCGGCTCGCGCCAGATGCGCTCGACGTAGGGCAGGATCAAACGGGAGATGGCGGCGCTGCGCGGGTGGCGCGGCAAGCCGCCCTTGATCGCCTGGGTCATGGCATCGGCCAGTTCACCGTAGATATCCAGCTGCAGCTGCTGCGACGCGGCATTGCCCACTCGCACAGGTTTCGAATGTTCGTATCCGGCCAGCCACGGCAACGTGTATTCCTGCAGGTCGCGTTCGCCAGCCAGGCCGTACATGATCTGCATCTGTTCAGGGTTGCCGGCCACCGAACGCAGCAGCCATTCGCGCCAGGCTTGGGCTTCGTCGAAGTAGCCAAGGTTCATGAACGCCAGCAAGGTCATGGTGGCGTCGCGCAGCCAGCAGAAGCGGTAGTCCCAGTTGCGCTCGCCACCAACGCGTTCGGGCAGCGAGGTTGTAACGGCAGCAACGATGCCGCCAGTGGGGGCGTAGGTCATGGCCTTGAGGGTGAGCAGCGAGCGGCGTACCAAGGCGGTGTAGGGGCCAACTTCCGGGCAGCGCGCTGCGAAAGCCTGCCATTGGTCAATGGTGGCTTTAAGGGCATCGTCCACGTTGCAGTCGGGCTGTACGGGCAGGTGGGACGCCTGGTGGCGCAGGCTGAAGACCTGGCGCTCGCCCGTGCTTACGCGAAAGCGGGCAACGGTGTGGAGGTCGCGGGCGTGTGGCGGCACGGTGCTGCACAGGATCAAGCGGTCGGGGCCGGCGACAGCGCTGAGGGTGAGTGGATCGAGCCGCTCCACCCAGGGCACGCTGCGGCCGTAGTCGAAGCGCATGACCAGGTCCATTTCGAAGTTTGTTTCGCCAGAGACACCCTCGACGATACGCACCACTGAGTTGACCTCGTCCAGCGGCATGAAGTCGAGCACGCGGGCACGGCCGCTGGCGGTCACCCAGGTGGTTTCCAGTACCAGGGTGTCGGCCAGGTATTGGCGGCGGCTGTGCTCGACCGGGTCACAGGGGGCCAGGCGCCAGCGGCCGTTTTCTTCGTTGCCCAGCAGGGCGGCGAATACTGCGGGGGCGTCGAAGCGTGGCAGGCATAGCCAGTCGAGCGAGCCGTCGCGGCTGACCAGGGCGGCGCTGCGGCAGTTGCCCAGCAGGGCGTAGTCTTCGATGTGGGCGGGCATCGGGTCTCCTTTGTGTGGTGGCCGGTGCTGGCCTCTTCGCGGGCTTGCCCGCGAAAGGGGCGGCACAGGCTTACAAACCTCTCACCCCAACCGGTGCCACTCGCGCTTGTCCCGGGCCAGCAGTTCATTGCCAGCCTCAGGCCCATCCTCACCGGCCGGGTACTCGTGCACCTCGCCGCCCTGGGCCCAGGCGTCAAGGAACGGCTGCACGGCACGCCAGCCGTTCTCGATGTTGTCGGCCCGCTGGAACAAGGTCTGGTCACCGGTCAGGCAGTCGTAGATCAGCGTTTCGTAACCCGTCGCCGGGGTCATCTTGAAGAAGTCCTTGTAGGCAAAGCCCAGCTCGATATTCTCCATCACCAGCTCCGGCCCGGGGCGCTTGGCCTGCAGGTCGAACCACATGCCTTCGTTGGGCTGAATCTGGATTTTCAGGTAGTTGGGCTTGGGCCGCTCCAGCTCCGATTCGCGGAACTGCGCATAAGGCGCGGGCTTGAAGCAGATGGCGATTTCCGTGTCACGCACGCTCATGCGCTTGCCGGTACGCAGGTAGAACGGCACGCCGGCCCAGCGCCAGTTGTCGATCATCACCTTCAGCGCCACGTAGGTCTCGGTTTGGCTGTCGGCGGCAACGTTGGCCTCCTGGCGATAACCGGGCAGCTGCTTGCGCCCCTGCTTGCCGGCGCTGTACTGGCCACGCACGGAGTTTTTCAGGGCCATTTTCGCCGACCACGGACGGATGGCACCGACCACCTTGGCCTTCTCGCTGCGCACGGCATCGGCGGCAAACGCGGCCGGTGGTTCCATGGCCACCATCGCCAGCAACTGGAACAGGTGGTTGGGCACCATGTCGCGCAGGGCCCCAGTGCTGTCATAGAACGCACCACGGGTTTCGACGCCGACCGTTTCCGCGGCGGTGATCTGCACATGGTCGATGTAGTGGTTGTTCCAGAACGATTCGAACAGGCCGTTGGAGAAGCGGCTGACCAGGATGTTCTGCACCGTCTCTTTGCCCAGGTAATGGTCGATGCGGTAGATCTGCCGCTCGCCCATCACCTTCAGCAGGCAGGCGTTGAGCGCCTCGGCACTGGCCAGGTCGGTGCCGAAGGGCTTTTCGACCACCACCCGGCGAAAGCCGCCGGCGGACTCGTCGAGCAGCCCGGCCTGCCCCAGTTGCTGGGCAACCTCCGGGAAGAAGCGCGGCGACGTTGCCAGGTAGAAGATGGCGTTGCCGTGGCGGGTTGCGTCGATGCGCCTGGCAATGGCCTGGTAAGTCGCCGGGTCAAGGAAGTCACCGGTCTGGTAATCCAGGCGCTTGGCCAAACGCGCCCAGAGCTTTTCGTCCAGGCACTTGGCCGTACCCGCGCCACCCTGGTCGCGCTCGACCATGAACGCGTGCAGGCGCTGGGCAAAATCCTCGGCGCTGGCTGGGTTGTGGTCGACGCCAACGATGCGCAGGTTGCGGTCCAGCAAGCCGTCGCGGCTGAGGTTGTACAGCGCCGGCATCAGCAGGCGCTTGACCAGGTCGCCATTGGCGCCGAACAGGAACAAGGTGCAAGGGGGTGCAGCTGCAATGGTCGGTTTAGTCATTCGCCTTTCTTCTCGACATGGCCACCAAAGCCCAGGCGCATGGCCGAGAGAATCTTGTCACCGTAGGTGCCCTGCTGCTGGCGCGAACGGAAGCGCGCGAACAGCGCGCTGGACAGCACCGGCACCGGCACCGCCTGCTCGACGGCGGCATCGATGGTCCAGCGGCCTTCCCCACTGTCGGACACCGAGCCACTGAACTGCGACAGTTGCGGGTCGGCCACCAGCGCATCGGCAGTGAGGTCGAGCAGCCACGAGGTAACCACGCTGCCGCGCCGCCACACCTCGGCGATTTCGGCCACGTTCAGGTCAAAGCGCTGCTCCTGCGGCAACGCGTTGCCGCCTTTGCTGCGCAGCAGGTCGAAGCCTTCGGCATAAGCCTGCATCAGGCCGTATTCGATGCCGTTGTGCACCATTTTCACGTAGTGCCCGGCGCCGGGTGGGCCGGCATGGATGTAGCCATGCTCGGCGCGCTGGTGCTCGCCGCTGCGGCCATGGGTACGCGGGATATCACCCACGCCTGGCGCCAACGCCTTGAACAGCGGCTCCAGGCGTTCGAACACGTCTTTTTCGCCACCGATCATCATGCAGTAACCACGGTCCAGGCCCCACACACCACCGGAGGTGCCGACGTCCAGGTAGTGCAGGCCGCGCTTGGCCAGCTCAGCGGCGCGGCGCATGTCGTCCTTGTAGAAGGTGTTGCCGCCGTCGATGATCGCATCGCCCGGTTCCAGCAGTTCGGCCAGCTGGGCGATGGTCTGCTCGGTGGGCTCACCCGCCGGCAGCATGACCCACACCGCGCGTGGCGCCTTGAGCTTTTGTACCAGCGCACCAAGGTCGTGCGCGCCTTGGGCACCCTCGCCCTCCAGGCCGGTGATGGCCTCACGGTTGCGGTCGTGCACCACGGTGCGGTGGCCGGCGCGCATCAGCCGCCTTGCGATATTGCCGCCCATGCGGCCCAGCCCGACGATTCCCAGTTGCATGAGCCGATGCTCCCCTTTCGAAATGGATGACAACACAGTCCAGCTGTTCAGATTAGTCCAGCATGCCGCACGAGGGTTCAGCGACGAACGGCGAGACCACGATAAACAAAAAAGTTCCCAAGGCCTGCGAAAGAATTCAAAATGCGCCCCGCGTGAAGCGTCTACGCTTTGACTTGTCACCAGCCAAAACCGCGAGGTGTGCTCATGGGTACTTTGATGCCTGCAACCCCAACCCAGACCCTCTATGTCTCCGTGCGCCGTGATGAGCTGCGTAAATTGAAAGACGAACGTGACCAGCTGCGTCAGCAGGTTGCGCAACTGAACCTGCTGCTGGCGCAACAGCGTGATGGCGATAAAGCTGTCAGCCTCTGATTTTTTCTTCCTCTAGTGGGGGCTTTGAAGCTCCCACCTTGCTGAACGCCCCCTCCTTTTTTGCAGGCCTGTCCTCTTCGCGGGTAAACCCGCTCCTACAGGTTTTGTGCTGCCTCTGAGATCCCACGGTTCCTGTGGGAGCGGGTTTACCCGCGAAGAAGCCCCTCCAGCGCCCCAATATGGTGCACAAGCCCGCTCAGGCCACAATTTGGCGCACCCGCAATACCCCCTCCGCAAGCCCTTTCACATCTGCTCACAAACGCCAACGTTTGCGTCTATTCCGCACATAACAATAGTGACCAGTGGGTCACCTTTTTATCTCTTTCTCTCCTACACTCGGTTTTCGGCCCGCCATTTGCTCAACGGAAGAGTGACCAAAAAGTCGAACTTTCAGGAAAGCGGGCAGGTCAGGAATTAAGTAGGCCAAACGCAAAGGGACTTCCCAGCCTCGGCCCACCACCCAAACCAGCCCAATCGCCTTCGGCCGGAACGCCGATCGCGCTGTGCCTGCGCGCACGACCCTGGGGCATGGAACGCATTACGCAGCATTCAGAAGTAGAGAGAACCAACACGAAACATCGCCACGGGTGCCAGCACCCGGCCAAGCATAGGGACGGAGAGAAGTATGATCAGTGCCGCTGTCGAGCCTCACGTAGATTCATTCAACCCGGACAACCGCGAACCGCTCACCCCGGACTTCGCCACGACAGGCAAGGCACCCGGCGCCCAGCGCCAGCAAAACCCCAACAAGCGCAAGATTTTGTTCGTGACCTCGGAAATCGCCGACCTGGTGAAAACCGGCGGCCTGGGTGACGTGTCGGCGGCCCTGCCCCGCGCCCTGGCGCACCTGCACGACGTGCGGGTGCTGATCCCCGGCTACCGCCAGGTGATGGAAAGCGACAACCCCATCCACATCGTCGGTGAACTGGGCGGCCACGCTGCCCTGCCGCCGTGCAAGATCGGCCGCATGGACATGGCCGACGGCCTGGTCATCTATGTGCTGATCTGCCCCGAGCTGTACCTGCGCGACGGCACTCCCTATGGCGCCAACAATGGCCGCGACTGGCCCGACAACCACATCCGCTTTGCCCGCCTGGGCCTGGCCGCCGCCGAAATTGCCGCTGGCGAAGGCAAGATCCACTGGCAGCCCGAAGTGGTGCACGCCCACGACTGGCCAGCAGGCCTGGCCCCGGCCTACATGCACTGGCGCGGGTTGAACACGCCAACCTTGTTCACCATCCACAACCTGGCCTACCAAGGTGTGTACAGCCGCGGCTGCAGCCCGGAGCTGGCGATCCCCGACCATGCCATGCAGCAGGAAGGCATGGAGTTCTACGGCAAGCTGTCGTTCCTCAAGGCCGGCCTGGCCTACTCCAGCCACATCACCACGGTCAGCGCCACCTATGCCCGGGAAATCACCACCCCGGAATTTGGCTGCGGCCTGGATGGTTTCCTTGCCAGCAAAGCCCAGCAAGGCCTGCTCGGCGGCATCCCCAACGGCATCGACGAAAGCTGGGACTCGGCCACCGACAAGCACCTGCAGCACAACTTCAGCATCAACGACTGGGAAGGCAAGGCGCGCAACACCCAGGAAGTGCGCGAGCTGTTCGGCCTTGAAGACTCCGAAGGCCCGCTGTTTGCCGTGGTTTCGCGGCTGGTCTACCAAAAAGGCCTGGACCTGACCCTGGGCGTGGCCGACTACATCGTCGAGCAAGGCGGGCAGATCGCGATCATCGGCCGTGGCGAGCCTGAAGAAGAGCAGGCCATGCGCGAGCTGGCGCTGCGCCACCCGGGCCGTATTGGCGTGCGCATCGGCTTCAACGAAACCGATGCCCGGCGCATGTTCGCCGGCAGCGACTTCTTGCTGATGCCGTCGCGCTACGAGCCTTGCGGCCTCAGCCAGATGTACGCGCAGCGTTTCGGTTCGCTGCCGGTGGCACGTAACACGGGCGGGCTGGCCGACACCATCGAGTGCGGCGTCACCGGTTTCCTGTTCAACGAATCGACCGTCGACAGCTACCGCGAAGCACTCAGCCGCGCCTTCTATGTATATGGCAAGAAGGACCTGCTGAACGCCATGCGCTGCCTGTCGATGACCCAGCCGTTCAACTGGTGCCAGGCGGTGGAACCCTACGCCCGCCTGTACGAGGACCTGGTCAAGCAAGCGCAGTTCAGCCACTACTGAGCGGGGGCCGAAGATGCACAGGCATGGCGCACACTTGCTGGACGCCACGTCGGCGCGCTTCGCCCTCTGGGCGCCTGATGCGCGTAGCGTGAGCGTGGAACTGGAGCAGCAGCCGGCCATCGAGCTGCTGCCCGAGGCTGATGGCTGGTACACCGGCGTGGCCACGTGCCAGGCTGGTGACCGTTACCACTACCGTATCGACGGTGAACTGAAGGTGGCCGACCCGGCTTCGCGCTACCAGCCCGATGGCGTACAGGGGCCGAGCCAGGTGGTGGATGTGGCCAGCTATGCCTGGCAACACCCCTGGCAGGGCCGGCCCTGGCACGAGGCGGTGATCCAGGAACTGCACGTTGGCCTGCTCGATGGCTATGACGGCGTGGCCCGGCAGCTGCCACGCCTGGCCGAGTTGGGCATCAGTGCGGTCGAGCTGATGCCCTTGGGGCAGTTCCCCGGCGAGCGCAACTGGGGCTACGACGGTGTGCTGCCCTACGCACCGCAGAACACCTACGGCAGCCCCGAGCAGTTGTGCGCACTGGTCGACCAGGCTCACGGCGAAGGGCTGATGGTGTTGGTGGATGTGGTCTACAACCACTTCGGCCCCGCCGGCAACTACCTGCACCAGTACGCCAGCCCGTTCTTCCGCGAAGACCGGCAGACGCCTTGGGGCGCGGCCATCGACTTCCGCCGCCCGCAGGTACGCGAGTACTTCATCCAGAACGCCCTGATGTGGCTGTGCGACTACCGCTGCGACGGCCTGCGCCTGGATGCCGTGCATGCCATCGACCAGCCCGACTTCCTTATCGAGCTGGCGCAGCGGGTGCGCGCCGCGGTGGCGCCGGGCCGCCAGGTGTGGCTGGTGCTGGAAAACGAGCACAACCAGGCCGGCCTGCTGGAACAGGGCTTCGACGCCCAGTGGAACGACGACGGCCACAATGCCTTGCATGTGCTGCTGACCGGCGAAACCGAAGGCTACTACGCCGACTACCAGCAACGCCCCATCGACCAACTGGCGCGCTGCCTGGCCGAAGGCTTCGTGTTCCAGGGTCAGGCAAACCGCCACGGCACGCCACGCGGCGAGCCCAGCGGGCACCTGGCGCCCAGCGCCTTTGTGTTGTTTTTGCAAAACCACGACCAGATCGGCAACCGCGCCCTGGGCGAACGCCTGACTCGCCTGTGCCCGCCGCCGGCCCTGCGTGCAGCCACCAGCCTGCTGCTGTTGGCACCGATGATTCCACTGCTGTTCATGGGCGACGACGATGGCAGCTGCCGGCCGTTCCTGTTCTTCACCGACTTCCATGACCAGTTGGCCGATGCCGTGCGCGAAGGCCGGCGCGGTGAGTTCGCCCACTTCACCGCGTTCGCCGACCCCGAACAACGTGAGCACATTCCCGACCCCAACGCCGAACAGACCTTCGAGTCGTCGCGCCCGCAAAACAAGGAAGTGATCGCCGGCTGGCACGGCCTTTACCAGCAACTGCTCGACCTGCGCCGCCGCCACGTCATCCCGCACCTGCCCGGTAGCCGCTCACTGGGCGCCGAGGTGCATGGCGAAAAAGCACTGACCGCCCGTTGGCGCCTGGGCGATGGCAACACGCTGCGCATCGACCTGAACCTGGCCGCCACCCCGCAGGAGGTCGCTTTGCCCGCGCCACTCACCCGATTGTTCGACAGCAGCGACACCCAGCACCCTGACACCCACCTGGCTGCCTACAGCTGCGTGGTCAGCCTGCTGCCCCCTACCCAGGAGCGCCCATGAGCGAAACCGCCCTGCACCGTCTGGCAACCCGCGTCGGGCTGAGCCGCGACTGGATTGACGCCAATGCCCGGCCCCAGCGCGTCAGCGACGAGGTGCTGCGCAACATCCTCGAAGGGCTTGGCCATCCTGCCGCCGATGACAGCGCCATTGCCGCCAGCCTGCGCGCGGTGGAAGCCGCCGAAGACAGCGAGCACCTGCCGCCGTTGCTGACCGCCGACCTGGGCCAGCCGCTGGCGTTGGCGCGCTATTTCAGTGCAGCCAGCGTTGCCCACTGCACCCTGGAGGACCAAGCCTCCGTCACCCTCAGCCTCGATGAGCAGGCACGCCTGCCCGGTGACTTGCCCATCGGCTACCATCAGGTGCAAATCGACAGCCGCCGTTTCACCGTGGCGGTGGCCCCGCCACGCTGCCACAGCCTGGACGACAAGGTGCAGCAGCCACCGCCGCGCTGTTGGGGGTTGGCCGTTCAGCTGTACAGCCTGCGCCGCCCTGGCGATGGCGGCTACGGCGACTGCCTGGCCCTCGAACAACTGGCCCGTTCGGCTGCCGAGCGCGGCGCCGATGCCTTGGCCATCAGCCCGATCCACGCCTTGTCGGCGATCGACCAGGCGCACTACAGCCCCTACTCGCCCTCCAGCCGCCTGCTGCTCAACACCTTGTACGCCAGCCCCGCCGCCTTGCTGGGTGACCGGGCGGTGCGGGTGGCCATTGAAGCGTGCGGCCTGGAGCAACAGCTGGAAGACCTGGAGCAAGGCCCGCTGGTCGACTGGCCGCGCGCCGCCAGCGCCCGCCAGCGCCTGCTTGAAGCCCTGTACCAGGGTTTCAGCCAGGGCGAGCACCCGCTGCGCAATGATTTCGACAGCTTCCGCAAAGCCGGCGGCCAGGCGCTGGAGCACCACTGCCGCTTCGAAGTGCTGCAAGCGCAGGCGGTGGAGCATGGCCTGGGCGCCGACTGGCGCAACTGGCCCAAGGCCTGGCACGACCCGTACCACGCGGAAGTGGAGGCCTTCGCCAACGCCTACCCGGCCAGGGTCGAGTTCCATGCCTTTTGCCAATGGCTGACCGAACGGGGCCTGCAACGCGCCCAGGAAGCGGCCCGCGGCAACGGCATGGCGGTCGGCCTGATTGCCGACCTGGCAGTGGGTGCCGACGGCGCCGGCAGCCAAGCCTGGAGCCGCCAGGACGAGCTGCTGGCCGGCCTGAAGGTGGGCGCGCCGCCCGACATCCTCAACCGCGCCGGCCAGGACTGGGGCATTTGTGCCTTCTCGCCCGAGGGCCTCAAGCGCAACGGTTACCGCGCCTTCATTGAAATGCTGCGGGCCAACCTGGCCCATGCCGGTGGCCTGCGCATCGACCATGTGATGGGGCTGCGCCGGCTATGGCTGATCCCGCAGGGGGCCAAGCCCAGCGAAGGTGCCTACCTCAACTACCCGCTGGACGACCTGCTACGCCTGCTGGCGCTGGAGTCGGTGCGCCACCAGGCGATCATCCTTGGCGAAGACCTGGGCACCGTGCCCGACGGCCTGCGTGAACAGCTGGCGGCCAAGGCCGTGCTGGGCATGCGCGTGCTGCCCTTCGAGCAAACCCAGCCCGGCCAGTTCAAGCCGATTCTCGACTGGCCGGACAACGCCTTGGCCACCACCGGTACCCACGACCTGGCACCGCTGGCCGGCTGGCTGGAAAACCGCGACATCGACTGGAGCCGCCGCTTGCAATTGATTGACGCTGCCACCGAGCTGCATTGGCGCCACGAACGGCAGAAGGAACATGACGGCCTGCGCCGGACCCTGGAGGCCAACTACGGCGAGTTGAAGGATAACGACGCGGTGATCGATGCGGCTATCCGCTACGTCGGCCATACGCGCGCACCGCTGGTGCTGGTACCGCTGGAAGACCTGCTGGGCTGCGACGAGCAACCCAACCTGCCGGGCACCACCGCTGGCCACCCCAACTGGCGCCGGCGCTTTGCCCGGCCAGTGCGCGAACTGCTTGATGACGAGGACGCCGCGCGGCGCCTGGAACTGCTGGCCCAGGCCCGCGAACAGGCCTGGGAGCGTGACCAGTGAAGCCGCTGAGCGCGACCCTGCGCTTGCAGTTGCACAGTGATTTCAGCCTCGACCACGCGGTGCCGCTGGTGCCGTACTTCGCCCAGCTGGGCATCAGCCACCTGTATGCCTCGCCCATCCTCAAGGCCCGCGCAGGTTCCCGCCACGGCTATGACGTGGTCGACCCGACCTGCGTCAACCCCGAGCTTGGCGGTGAGGCGGCGCTGCAACGGCTGGTCGCCGCCCTGCGCCAGCACGGCATGGGGCTGATCCTCGATACCGTGTCCAACCACATGGCCGTGGGCGGCGCCGACAACCCCTGGTGGCAAAGCCTGCTGGCCTGGGGCCGGCGCAGCCCGTATGCGGAGTTCTTCGACATCCAATGGCACTCCAGCGACCCGCTGCTGGCCGGGCAACTGCTGTTGCCGTTCCTCGGCAGCGACTATGGCGTAGCGCTGAAGAATGGCGAGATCCCGCTTCAATTCGACAGGCACCTAGGGCTGTTGCAGGTCGCCCATTACCAGCATCGCTTCCCGATCTGCCCGATCGACTATGGCTGGGTTCTGGCGCTGAGCCCGGAGCCGGCCCTGAAGGCACTGGCCGAACACTTCACTGCATTGAGCGCGTCAGCCTCCCCGCTGGCCGACGCCCTGCCCCTGCACGCCGAACTGGCCCGCCTGGTGCGCGAAGGCGCCGACCTTGAGTCGGCCCTGGTGGCCTTCGACAGCCGCGCCGAGAACGGTTTCAAGCGCTTGCACCTGCTGCTGGAGCGACAAACTTATCGCCTGGCCAGCTGGCGCACCGCCGCCGACGACATCAACTGGCGGCGCTTCTTCGACATCAACGAACTGGGCGGCCTGCGCGTGGAACGCGCCTTGGTGTTCGAGGCCACCCACGCCAAGCTGTTCGACCTGATCGAGCGCGGCCTGGTGGATGGCCTGCGCATCGACCATATCGATGGCCTTGCCGACCCACGCGGTTACTGCCGTAAACTGCGTCGACGGGTCGATGGGCTGCTGGCACGTCGGCCACTGCATGCGGCGGTGGAACACTTCCCGATCTATGTGGAGAAGATCCTCGGCGCCAACGAGCACCTGCACCGCGACTGGCTTACCGACGGCACCACCGGCTACGAATTCATGAACCAGGTCTCGCTGCTGCAGCACGACCCGGCCGGTGAAGCGCCCCTGACCGAACTGTGGGCCAACAGCAGCGAACGCCCCAGCTACGCCGAAGAGGTGCGCCAGGCCCGCCACCTGGTGCTCAATGCCAGCTTGGCCGGCGACTGCGAATCGGTGGCCCAGGCGCTGCTGCAGGTAGCGCGCAACGACCTGATGACCCGCGACCTGACCTTGGGTGCGATCCGCCGGGCCTTGCAGGCGCTGGTGGCGCATTACCCGGTGTACCGCACCTACTTCAACGCCTGTGGGCGCCCGGCTGAAGACGAAGGATTTTTCCAGCAGGCGCTGGCCAACGCTCGCCAGGACCTTGGCGAAGCCGACTGGCCGCTGCTCGAGCAGCTTGAACAGTGGCTGGGCGGGCAAGCCTGGCGCCACCTGCCGCCGGGCCGGGTACGCAAGCAGCTGCGCCACGCCTGTGTGCGCTTCCAGCAACTGACCGCGCCCAGCGCTGCCAAAGCCGTGGAGGACACCGCCTTCTACCGCAGCGCCCGCCTGCTGTCGCGCAACGACGTGGGCTTCGAGGCCGAGCGCTTCAGCGCCCCAACTGGGCACTTCCACAACGAAGCCCAGCGACGCCTGCGCGACTTCCCCGATAACTTGCTGGCCACCGCCACCCATGACCACAAGCGCGGCGAAGACACCCGTGCGCGCCTGGCCGTGCTCAGCGAGCGCGGCCCGTGGCTGGCCAGCCGGGTAGAGCACTGGCGCGAGCTGGCAGAGCCGCTGCGCACGCAACTGGACGACGGCCCGGCGCCCAGCCCCGGCGACGAACTGATGCTGTTGCAGACGCTGCTTGGCAGCTGGCCGCTTGAGCTTGACCTGCACGACGACAATGCCCTGCGCCAGTATGCCGAGCGCATTCGCCAGTGGCAGCAGAAGGCCGTGCGCGAGGCCAAGCTACGCAGCAGCTGGAGCGCCCCCAGCGAGGCCTATGAAAGCGCCTGTGCCCGCTATGTTGGCGGCCTGTTGCTGGACAGCGAGAACCAGCAGTTGCGCAAATCCGTGGCCGACGCTGCGCACCTGCTGGCGTGCCCCGGCGCCCTCAATGGCCTGGCCCAGGCCCTGCTGCGCATGACCACGCCCGGTGTGCCCGACCTGTACCAGGGCAACGAATACTGGGACTTCAGCCTGGTCGACCCGGACAACCGCCGCGCCGTGGACTACGCTTGCAGGCGTCGCACCCTGGACGACGCCACACCGCCAGCCGAGCTGCTGGCGCACTGGCGCGATGGCCGCATCAAGCAGGCCCTGATCGCCCGGGTGCTGGACTGCCGCCAGGCCCACGCCGAACTGTTCCGCCGTGGGGCCTACCTGCCGCTGAGCGTGCAGGGCCGGCACGCGGACCAGGTGATCGCCTTTGCCCGGCTGGGAGACGGCGAGCGGGCCGTCATCGTCGTGCCACGCCTGGCCAGTACCCTGCTCGGTGGCGCCACTACACCGTTGATCCCGGCGCAGAACTGGGACGACACCCGGGTGATCCTGCCGTTTGCCTTGTCGCCTGCCAACTCGACGGGACTTTTCCCCTGTACAGCGGTCAGCCCTTCAAGGGAGCTGATGTTGAGTGCCGTGCTGGCGGAGTTTCCAGTCAACCTGTTGATACAACAATCTTGAGCATCAGGAGCGTCATGATGAGTGTTGAAGAAAAACGTATACGCGAATTTGCCTACCAGATCTGGGAGTCCGAGGGTAAACCCGCCGGCCAGGAAGAGCGCCACTGGGACATGGCGCGCAAGCTGGCCGAGGCCGAGGCCTTGGCACCGAAAGCAGCGCCGCGCAAACGGGCGCCGGCCAAGCCCAAGGTAGCGGCTGAGCCGAAGGCGGCTGCCCTGCCGGGGATTAAACCGGCTGCGGCGAAAAAGCCACGGGCGGTGAAAAAGCCTACTGCTGGTTGAGCCTGTTCCGGCCTCTTCGCGGGCTTGCCCGCTCCCACAGGACCACCACAAGGCTGGAGGTTGGTGTTGTACCTGTGGGAG